>CAYQXT010000058.1:0-13503 GCA_964421365.1 uncultured Bacteroidaceae bacterium | reverse complement strand
CCCTCTTATCTGGTTGAAGTTTCCAATGCTTATGGGCAGCAAAATTCTTTATTTTAATAATATCCTGCTTATTCAGATAACGGTTTATACGAATCATCTTTTCTAACTTACCATCCTTCTGATTGAGCACTCGATAATTTATTGGTGCAGAATCCTTGCACGACCACAAAAAAAACAAAAATACTATAAAATATATTTTTTTCATTTTATACTTAATTTCTTCGCCTTAATTTCACTCTTTCAATTGAGTGGAAAATTTTGGTAGCAGCGTCTCAAAATACCGTAGAGTTTCGTCCATATTTTTAAAAGAACGTCCACCGGCTGCATTTTTGTGCCCTCCGCCATCAAAAAATTTCCGGGCAAAAAGATTGACGTCAAAATCACCTTTTGATCGCAAAGAAAGTTTTACAAAATTATCATTTTCGATAAACATAACGGTGAAATTAACATCTGAAATAGATAATGGTAGATTTACAAAGCCTTCGGTATCACCAATTTTAAAGTCAAATTTAGCCAAATCATCCTTTGTCAAACTAATGTAAGCTGTATGATATTTGGGGAGATACCGCAATTTCTCATATAAAGTAAAACCCTTTAATTGCAAGCGCTTAAAAGTAAAGTTTTGAAATAAGCATCGTCTGATTTCATCCTGGGCAATTTTGTGTTTTAAAATTTCGGCTACAATCTCATACGTCCTTGGATTAGAATCGTTATAACTAAAATTTCCGGTGTCAGTCATAATTCCAGTGTAGATACATGAGGCGATATCTTTATCTATATCACTGAGTCTTAATTCAATCATAAACTCATAAGTCAACTCGGAGGCTGAACTAACACTGGTACACGAAAAAACATAATCGGCTTTTATATTCGGAAAAGGATGATGATCTATAATCACCTTTGTTTTTGGCTGCTTGTCTACAAATCTTTGTAAACCGTTCAAGCGGGCAAAATCATTAAAATCCACACCAAAAAGAATGTCTGACTCTTTTATAAGTTCCTTCACTCTTGATCGGTCATTTTCAAAAATAAACAGTTCATCTGCACCTGGCATCCACCGAAAATTATCGGCAAAACAACTTGGCGACACAACACTCACCAGATGATTAGTATTTGTAAAATATTTTTTTAATGCTAGTGCAGACCCCATGGCATCACCATCTGGATTCGTATGCACAAATATACAAATTTTTTTGGGCTCTTTAAATAGTTGCCGTAATTCTTCGGCCGATTTCTTAAAATAATCTTTCATAAGTTTTCAAAAAAAGAAACGGCCAAAGTAATAACTTCGGACGAAATTCTAACTATTTATTTATTTATTTTCATCGCTGCGCAAAAAAGTATCATCAAAGTTAAGTGGCAGTAAAGAATGCGCATTTTCTACCAGCTCAATTTTTCCCTGTCCAGCCATTATTATGCGTATCGGATTTCTAAACCTGATTTCTGTTTCCAAAATTACCTGCCGGCAAGAACCACAAGGCGGAACAGGCTGATCAACATACAGGCCTTTGGTGTATGCAGTGATTGCAATAGCTTGTACGGCTTCCTTCGGATATTCAGCATTTGCATAAAAAAGAGCTACTCGCTCGGCACATAAACCCGAAGGATAAGCAGCATTTTCTTGGTTACTTCCTTTGATTATCTCTCCATTTTGCAGACGAACAGCTGCTCCTACACTAAACTGCGAATAGGGTGCATAAGAATGTAACGCTGCTTCTTTGGCTGCATCTACTAATTCCTTATCTTCTGTATTTAAGTCGTCAGTGCTATCGTATTCAAATATCGTTGATTTAATTTCTTTCCGTTTCATCTGTTTTAATAGTTACTAATTACTAATGACTAATGACTAGTTCAGTCCTTCAAGCGCTCACTCTTATCTCTTCACTCTTATCTTATTCACATCAAATCCTCTCAATAAATCCGCAATTTTAAGGCGTTTTTTACCGGAAAATTGAATTTCTCTTATTTCCAACGCCTTATCACCGGTTCCTATTTTCAAAAAAGTTTTATTATCACTCAAAATTTCCCCTACCGTCAATTTTTCTTCCACGATATCTGCCCGATAAATTTTCGCACTAATAATTTTAGTACTATCTTTTAAGACAAATTCCGTCCATGCGGCCGGATAAGGACTCAAACCCCGGATAAAATTATAATTTCTTTCTGCTCCGTCTGCCCAATTTATTTTACAATCGTCCTTAAATATTTTTGGGGCTGCCTTTAGCTCATCAATAAGAATTTGAGACTGTGGTATGAGCTTTACCTTATCCTCACATATTGCATCAACAGTCCTTACAATTAATCCGGCGCCCTTTACCATAAGCTTATCATGCAAACTTCCGGCATTATCATCTGGCAAAATATCCACTGCTGCATTATAAATAATATTTCCGGTGTCTATTTGATGTGCCAAGAAAAAAGTTGTTACTCCGGTTTTATGCTCTCCATTTATTATCGCCCAATTTATTGGTGCAGCTCCTCTATACTGAGGCAACAAAGAGGCATGAAGATTAAAAGTCCCTAAGAGAGGCATATTCCAAACTTTTACCGGCAACATTCTAAAAGCCACGACAATCTGTAAATCTGCCCTTAAAGCTCTTAATTCGGCTATAAAATCTTCATTTTTCAGATTGGTAGGCTGTAAAATAGTCAAATCATGCGCTATGGCGTATTTCTTAACGGCAGATTCCTGCAACTTACGTCCTCTTCCTGCCGGTTTATCGGGCGAAGTAATTACGGCAACCACATTAAAACCCACTTTTAATAAAGCATCTAAAGAATTAACAGCAAATTCAGGCGTACCCATAAAAACAATTCGTAAGTCTTTTTTTACTATCATTTCAACAAAATTGAATTTTTATAGTCTTTTTTATCGGACGACAAATGTACAAAATATTTTGACATTCTTAAACATCTATGAGTTTGGTCTAAAAACCAGTCAGACGAACAGATTTATTAAAATCTGTAAAAATAAACAGCTCACTTACAATTTATTAATGAAGCCGTCCGACCGATTTCGATGCAAATTTACCTTTTTATTCTAAACTCATCTATGAAAAGGAAAATGGCAAATTATTTTGTTTCCCAAATATCCACATATACCGGTAAATGGTCGGAATAACCACCATGATATTTGTACCCGATATAAGTTCTATTCGTAATTTTTCCTGTATTTTTAGTATCTTCCTCTAACAAAAAATCAGGATTGAAAACATGTGCATCATCGGTTATAATTTTCAGTCCAGCTCTTCCCATTAGCAAAGTACCCGAAATAATGGTATGATCTAAAATGCCCCATTCGCCATCGTGTTTGTGCGAACCCAACCCTTCGTCTTCTTGCAAATAATAGGCTAAATCATAGAGTTCTTTTTCCTTTGGCCTATCGTAAGAATGTAGTGTATGAAGCGTTTCAATTAGACTTTTATTGGTCGGATAATCATTCAAATCGCCCAGAATCACAATATTCGGATGACTTTCGGCCGCAAAAATAGAATCTACTTTAGAACGCAGCACTGAAGCCACATACATCCGTAATTCTTCGGAAGGCAATTGCCCGCCCCAGCGCGATGGCCAGTGATTAAGGAAAATATGAAGGGTATCTTTAGATTTTGTGGCCGCTTTTACGTAAAGAATATCTCGAGTATTTTTATATGCGCCAAAAGGAAAGTTAATTCGTATCGGCGTGGAATGAATAGGAAAAATAGTCATTCGATTATACAACATGGCCACGTCAATACCCCTCTTATCAGTCGATTCATAATGAATAATCTTATAATCAGAATTTTTGAGATGTGTCTTTAGGATAATATCCTCTACTACTGCTTTATTTTCTATTTCACACAAACCCACCACATCGGGTAAATTCCAGCCCCCCACAGCCGTTATTACTTTAGCTATATTGTGTATCTTATGATAATATTTACGCGGTGTCCAGTGCTTGGCGCCATGAGGGGTAAATTCATCATCCCGGGTCTTGGGATCATCTATGGTATCGAACAGATTTTCACAATTATAAAACATGAAGCGATAATCACCACGCATACTCTGCCTTTTGGGCAAAGGAGTAAAAGCTAAAGCTGAAATTAATAGCAGGAAAAAAAATGGTATTTTCATTGGTTTCTATTTTGATAATTACCACATAAACATATAGTTATAATGGATTTGATAGAACTTTCATAGGGTTTAAAACCCTATGAAAGTTAAAACTATCTATTCCAAGCTTCATGGTCTCAATCTCTCCTTAATATCCTACAAAGTTAATATTTTTTTTATTCCTAATAAGAAATTTTAACCTTCAAAACTTGGAATTATTTTTTTTTAGCCGTACTTTAACAACATAAATAAAACAAAAATAATCTATCATGAAAAAACAATCGGCTCAACAACCTAAAACATTACAATTTCATATTCAGGAATTTGTAAATGGTAACCGAAAATTTGAAAATATATTCCAATCTTTAGTACGCATGATTCTGGGCGATAAATCGCAAATAGAGAAGGTATTTATCAATGGCAAAACTCTTTATGATTATAAAGTATTGCGCCAAGGGAAAAGGCATATTATTGGAATGTACGAAGAAATAAACAGCTTTGTTTCTTTTGTAAAAGATGCAGCAGAGGGCGGTTCTTCTCGCGAAATGGCTTTTGTTCTAATTGGTGAACCCGGAAACGGAAAAACTTTTTTTGTTGATTATTTAGGCAGTTTATACCGCAAATTCATTGCACAGACAGAAAACAGACGATATACTTTCCGTTTTATTAACTTAGATAAATTAGGCGGTTACGGCAAAATCACCAACATAGAATCGCAAACCTACGAAGACCCAATGATTTTGGCTATGAACTTTCATGACATAGAAGACCAAAACAGCAAACAATTAGAGCAATGGAAAGTGCCTAAAAACAAAATTGATGAGCTCTACCAAAACTACCGTCCACTGGGTGCTGACAGCTATTATATTCTGAATCAAATCAAAGAATTTATCGAAGATGATTTAAGCCGTATTGATGAATTTATTGAAATTTTTCCAGTGCCAATCAGCGAATCGCGCGGTACACTTACTGGAAAATATGCAGCCAAAGACAAGATAACTTCCTCGGCAGTAGATTTATTAGGCGATGAATCCATTACCCGACTTCTTCATGTTACTGACACGAGTAATCCTTATCGTTTTGATCTGCGTCGTGGTGCTTTGGCGCGTGTAGCCGGTGGTGGTATTCACTTTGCCGATGAAATTTTTAAAAATAAGCGCGATTTGGTTCAGGTCTATCTAGGTGTTATTCAAAACAGAACTATCGAAATAGAAGGTTTTAAATGGCCACTCGATACTCTCATTATTGCCACAAGTAATAATTCGGAATTTGGGCGCTTTCTCGAAGAAAAAGAGCAGGCTCCAATTGTGGACAGATGCCGCTTGGTATATATGTCACATAACACTAATTATAAACTTCAGGAGCAACTTACTGAGTATGCCATTGGTAGCCATAAAAAAACAACCTATACCGGAGCAGAACTACACATCGACCCAAATCTAAATTCTGCTATTTCTACAGCTTTTGTTCTCTCGAGGATGCCCCACCACGAAAAACTCAACCCGGTGGAAATGATGAAATTATCGGCTGGGGAAGTGGCCGGCGAAAAAAGTATCCAGACACTAAACGAGGTCATTAACGAGCTAAATGCAGATCCTGATATTACTAAACGTTTTGGACAAAAAGGATTAGGACACAGAAATTTGGGACGCTCCATTCAAATTTTGCTCGAAAAATCGGAAACTCAAGAAGGTAAATGTATGTATGCCGGCGATGTTTTTGATGCCATAAAAAATGTAATCATAGATTATGTGCAAGATCCAAACGATAAAACAAAATATCTCTCAGACTTGAAATTGGCAAAAAAATTACATCGTAAAAATATTATGACTGCCATTTTCAATGCTTATATGGATGAACCAGATGCTATTGAAAAAGATGTTTTGAATTATGTAAACATGATTATAGGTATGGATGCCAAAAATTTGGGAAGCGACAAAGTATGGACTTACAAAGACCCGCAATCCAGCAAACTGATTTCCATTAAAATTGACGATAGTTATATTAATAGTGTAGAAGAGCGCCTCGGGCTAAAAACAAACGAACAAAAGCAAAGTTACCGCACCACTATTGCCAAAATCTATGGACAAAAGATGATTCAGGACAATAACTATAATTTCATGGATAACAACGATTTAGTGAAAGCAGTTACCGATGTTCGGCTAAAATCAGACATTGCCGGTGCTGGTAGTTTAGTTGGTGCCCTATCAAACCGCACCAACGAAGAAAACCAACGGCTTTACAACCGCATGATAGACACCATGATAAACAAATTAGGCTATTGCAATACTTGTTCGCAAAAAACCATTGAATATTTTTGTACTCAAAATGATACAAACTAATAAATAATGAGAAATAAAAAATGTAAAATGTAAAATGACTGATTAGTAATTAACGAAGTGTTGTTAATGGAATTAGGAATTATTCATTCGGAATTAATAAAAGTCTTATGCAAAAGGATAAAAAAATAGAAAAACTAAAACAAAGGGAACTATCACTCAGAGGCACGCACGATGGCGATTCCAATTTCTTGCCAGACAAAACTTTTGTTTTAGAATTATATAAATCTGATGATTTCACTATATTTCAGCATTTTACACCACCTCATTTTTCTGTTTTCAGTGCCTTGAAAACGCTGGATGAATTGCTGGAGCAAGATAATCAACGCGAGAAAGACGGCTTCTTAAAACGCATCCGCTTAGGTAAAATACTGAAACCATTACCCGGGAATAAAGCCAAAGTTATAGTGGTTCCAAGCACCTATGAACCGAAATTCTATCACGACAATTCTATAACCGAAGAGGAAGAGGGTAATGCCACTGGTGGTAGTGGCGAAGAACAGGAAGGTGAAATAATCGGCCAACAAAAAGTTGACCCACATCAAGGCGAAGGGGAAGGAGAAGGCGCAGGTAAAGGCAAATCTTCCGATCACGAACTCGGTGCCAATGCCTTTGATTTAGGAAAAATTCTCACCGAGCAATTTCAACTGCCTAATCTTCAAAATAAGGGACAAAAACGCTCACTTACCAAATATACATATGACCTAACCGATAGAAACAGAGGCTTTGGACAGCTTTTAGACAAAAAAGAAACCCTACGGAATATAATTAAAACCAATATTCTACTGGGAAATATTTCCAGCGAAGAAATTTTTGACCCTAAAGATTTGATATTAAATCCTAAAGATAAGATTTACCGAATTTTTTCTAAAGAACGCGATTTTGAAGCGCAAGCTGCCGTCTTTTTTATTCGCGATTATTCCGGTTCTATGTCGGGAAAACCCACAGAAGCCATCACCACGCAACACCTATTAATATATAGTTGGCTGATGTACCAATATCAGAATAATGTGCTCACAAAATTTATTGTTCACGATACCGAAGCCAAAGAAGTGCCTGATTTTTACACCTATTATAAATTTCAGGTTGCTGGCGGTACCAATGTTTTTCCGGCATTTGAGCTAGTAAACAAAATTGTGGAACGCGACCAGTTAGCCAAAGATTACAACATTTATGTCTTTTACGGCACTGATGGCGATGACTGGGAAAGTACCGGAGAGAAAATGCTCAATGCACTCAATATCACATTGGAATACAGCAACCGTACAGGCATCACTGTGGCTAAAAATGGTTGGACTAAAGGAAAAACAACCGTAGAGCGCTATATCGAAAAATCGGGTTTATTACAATCAAAAGCTGAATTATTACGAATGGATTCCTTTGAAAGCGAAGAATTTACACAAGAAAAATTAATTGAAAGCATACGGAGGTTAATTGAAGATTAAGCTTGGAATTCGGAATTCGCTAAACTAGAGAAAAGGGGTAATAAATGGTTAATTTTGCAAACACAAGTTTTGGCAAAATTATGATCTTCAGTTACTTATAAAAAATTAACAAAGTAGTAAATATAATAACAATAGAACAAGCATATAACAACACTATATAAAACTATATAAATAAGAATAAATGGAAAAACAAAGTTATGTAAATCATAAGACTTGTAATGTTTGCCTCTTTTGCGGTGACGTTTGCCCCAATTTGCTCTTAAGTAAATCGGAAGACAAAAAAGTTATTTTTCATCCACAATTTGATAAACTCTGCATATCATGTGGACATTGCATGGCTATTTGCCCCACAAATTCCATTCATATCAAAAATTTAGAGTACGATAAAGATATTTATCACATAAACAAAGAAACAGACCAGAACGAACTTTTTAATTTGATGAAAACGCGCCGTGCTGTGCGACAATACAAAAGCAAAGAAGTGCCCAGAGAATTGCTGGAAAAGATAGCCCAAGGAATTGCGCTGGCACCCGTAAGCTTCCCTCCGAATAATATGGAAATAAGCATTGTTAATTCATCTCAAATTTTGGCTGAAAGTTTAGATATTATTACCGAAAGCTATTTTAAGCTGCAAAAAATGATGAAAAATCCAATTATTCGCATGATTATAAAAAAAAATGCAGGCAAAGACTATCAAACATTGAAAAACTATATCCTGCCCATGCTTTCTTCTAAAACCAAAAAAATCAGGGATAAAGAGATAGACCCCATATTTCGGGGCGCACCCGTTCTAATAGTTATTCATGGTGGAGAAACAGCTCTGAACAAGGAAGAAGATGGCTTGATAGCCATGACTTATGGCTTTCTTACGGCCGAACATCTCGGCTTAAGTACCTGCCCAGTGAGTCTGATTCCGCCTATTATCAATACAGAAAATAAACTGAAAGATAAATTACATATACCCTTAGAAAACAAAGCAATTGCCTCATTTATAGTAGGATACGGAAAATTTAAGTATAAAAAAGCAATTAATAGAGAAATGAAAAATATTTATTATGTATGAATTAGAATTCGAGTTGCAGGTTTCACA
Source organism: uncultured Bacteroidaceae bacterium (assembly GCA_964421365.1). GTDB lineage: Bacteria > Bacteroidota > Bacteroidia > Bacteroidales > DYOH01 > CAYQXT01. The sequence goes on along the minus strand of CAYQXT010000058.1, from coordinate 4,537 downwards.
ATTCGTATTTATTGCTCAAATAGATATAAAATTCATAGACAAAATAGAAACAAATGAAAATTGGTGAAAATTCGTGTTAATTAATTAGTGGATAAAATATAAAAAAATGAAATTAATCAGCCAGCATACCAAAAAAATAATGGAAGAATGTAAACTTCGTGCTCGAGATGAAGGTCTGCATTTTGATAATGAAACACTCGAATATGTGGTTACCAACCGCGATATGATAGAACTGTCGCCCAAAGGAATGATTCCAACTGTTTATGATTATTGGGCAGATGATGTGCAGGTGCTCAAAAAAGAGGGCGAATACAAACTTTACCCCTCCAATCCATACGAAACAGTTATAAATACACGTCCGGCCATTTCATTTTATAATGATAATAATCCCGATTGGCTGAATATTATGATTTTTTACCATGTATTGGCGCATATTGATTTTTTCCAGAATAATATATACTTTCAACACACCTGGGATTATGATTTTGCAGGCAAGGCACTTTCCGACAAACGATTAATAAATAGCCTCCGAAGTATCCACGGGCGCTGGGTCGATTATGTAATCGAATTTAGCCGAGGCATTGACAATATTATTGGCTATTTCCCTGATAATGCTCATTATAGATATGACAATAGTTTAGAACCCTCCGAACAGGTGGACTTTTACTTTAAAGTATTTTTACAGGAAATACTCAAGGTACCAGAACATATTATTTATAAAGAGGTGGAAAAATATAATAAATTTATTGAACAAAACGAGCAAGTAGGTGAAATGCTCTTTTTTGCCGAAGTACGCCGTAAATTTCCGGAATTTGAGGCTAAACGGAAAAAATATAAACCAAATATTGCTGATAATAAAGACGTTATGCAATACATAATGGAAAATTCGGAATTTTTGAACAAAGAAAAAAATTCATGGATGAAGTCTGTAATAGAAATTGTACGCGAAACAGCAGTTTATTTTGCCCCCCAAATACGTACCAAAACAATTAACGAAGGTTGGGCAAGCTACTGGCACGAATATCTTTTTATGAAAGATAAGCGAATAAGCGGTCACGAAAGTACTTTTGCAAAAATTAACGCCGGCGTTACTTCTATCAGCCGTGTAGGCTTAAATCCATACGCCATAGGTTTACGTCTATTCTGGCATATAGAAGATAGCGCCAACAAAGGAAAATTTAATTCTGAATACCAGAAAATACAAGATGCTCAAAAACGCCAAAACTTTGATAAAAAATTATGTAAGGGGAAAGAGGCTATTTTTGAAGTAAGAGAAAAATTTAATGATTTCAACTTCTTCAACACATTTGTAAATCAAGACTTTACGGACAAACACAATTTATTTACCGTAGGGAAACGATATAATGAACAGCAGCAAGTTATGGAATATTTTGTGGACAGCCGAAAGGCGAAAAAATATAAAAAAATGCTGATTAATTCACTCTATCATCCCCCTTATATTACAGTAGATAAAGAAAAAACAAGCGATAGCAATCTCTATCTAAAGCATCATTTTGAAGGGAAACAACTATACAAAGAATTTATTCCTGAGACCCTAATCGGGATCGAATATCTCTGGGGAAATCAAGTACAATTAGAAACCACAGAAATTGTAAAAAAACAAAATGCGGATAAATCTTATAGTTATGAACGACAAGAAATCATCTATACAATCAAAAACAAGAGCATTAGTAAAGTTAAAAAAGTGGCGAAACCAATAAAATCTTAAAAAAATGGAAGAACCAAAATATAAATTTTTCTCTGCCGAATCAGTTGAAAAATTCCCTGAAATCTCGCAAAAATTAGAAAATTTGATGCATAATTTCAGAGATAAAATGATGGACAAAAACAAGATACCATTTAGCTTCCACGACTTCATTTTTGAACTTTCGCGGCATCCGCAAATCATTTTAAGAGATAGTTTTCAGCTTTTCAACGACATGGTTAACCACTATGTAAAAAAAGAAAAGCAGAATCAAAAATTAGGCTTTCGTGAATTTAATACTGCCGGACTTTTTATCCGCAATTCGGACAATCCTTTTTTTGCCGATTATATGTTTGCCTCACGCTTTATGGAACTAAACAAAACCATGCGCAAAGGAATAGGCAACCGCAGAATCTACCTCTTTGAAGGCCCCCCAGGAAGTGGCAAAAGTACCTTTTTGGACAATTTACTGAACAAGTTTGAAGAATACTCGCACCAGCCCGAAGGTATGATGTTACAGACAATCTGGCATTTAGACCTAAAAAAATTAGGACATCAATCTAACCTCGAAAGCAGACTTTTAGAAATTGCCAAACGCTCAGAGAATCAGGAGTTGAACGACTATTTGCAGTCCATTGATTTCAGAAGAGCACAAAATCATCAAGAATTTCTGGATATTAGCTGCCCCTATCATGATCACCCTATTTTACAAATACCAGTTAAATTCCGTCGCGATTTTCTGGACAAAGTAATCGAAAATGTGAAATTTAAAGAAAGACTATTCAACGACCGACAATACGATTGGGTGCTGAAAGAAGAACCCTGTCATATTTGTTCTTCTATCTATGATAATCTATACGATATATTGCAAAATCCCGAAGAAATTTTAGCTATGCTAAACGCCAGAATATTAACTTACAACCGAAAGTATGGTAAAGGAATCACTGTATTTAATCCGGGTGACCCTATTTTCCAAAATACCGTAGAGAATCATACTATGCAGAGCCAACTCAATGAAGTATTTAACAACGACAGCATCCGATTTATCCATTCTCCACTGGCCTACACCAATATTGGCATACTTACGCTCATGGACATCAAAGAAAATAATATATTGCGACTGAAAAGCATGCACTCTACCATTAGTGATGGAATTCACCGCGTGGAAATGTTTGAAGAGCGTATCCGTACCCTTTTTATTGGGGTAATTAATCCTGAAGACAAAAAATATTTTTCAAATATAAAATCCTTTCGGGATAGAATAATCAGTATCTCAATACCATACACTATAGATTATAAAACAGTCATAAAAATCTACAAGAATAAATTCGGAAAAAAAATCAGCGAGCATTTTTTACCCGATGTGTTAGTAAATTTTGCACGTATTATTGTTTCAACACGGCTTGTAGAAACACAGGGGATGAAACGCTGGATAAAAAAACCGGAGCATTATAAATTTGCCGACAAAAAGCTTTTTTTATTAAAAATGGAAATATACACTGGCACAATACCAGAATGGCTTACCGATGAAGATAAAAACAGTTTGAGCCTTGAGCTAAAAAAACAAATATTGAACGATACTGCTCTCGAAGGCGCTAAGGGAATTTCGGGTCGCCAAGCCATGAATATTTTTAGCCAGTTTTATAATAAGTATTCGGTCAAACAAGGACAAAGAATCTCTATGGACAATGTGATTGCTTTTTTTACAGAAGAAAATCCTGAACTTAAAGCACTTATTCCCGATGATTTTTTAGATGCTCTCACACGGCTTTACGAATATACTGTTCTTCAGCAAGTTAAAGACTCAATCTATTACTATAACCGTAATCAAATAGTGAGAGATATAAAAAATTATCTTTATACCATTAATTTTGAAAAAGGGGAAATAGTAAAATGCAGCTATACAGATGACGAAATAAAAATAGAAGAAGACTATTTTAAAAATTTTGAAGCTATATTTCTTGGTACTGTGAGTACACAAGCCGAAAGAGAAAAATTCCGAAAGAATGCTTTAAAAGACTATATATCAAAAACATTATCACAAGAAATTAATGTTGAAAACAAAAAAATTGATGATACAGAACAGCTTGCATACCTTTTTGGTCGCTATACAGCCAACCTAAAAGATAACGCACTGGCACCCTATTATGGAAACACAAACTTTAGACGGGCAATTTCGGAGTATGGTCAGAAAAGTTTTTATACATACGATGACCGTTTGACCACGGATATAAAAAGAATGGTAAGTAATTTGAAAAAAAAATATGCTTATTCTAAACGCGGTGCCGTACAGATTTGTTTGTACGTGATTGATAAAGATCTGGCTAAGAAGTACTGATGTTCAATTGCGAATTACGATAAAAACAGATTCTACCAAAAATTGATGCTGGACTCTTACTGCCAATGCTATAAAGTCTCAAAAAAAATTTGAACGTCCTGACAGGAACTTCAAAACGTCAGCTTATCAAAGCATTTTTTTGTTAAAAGTCTTTGCCCAATTCAAAATCTATTTTACATTTGCCACCGAAAATTTAAACCATTTTGAAAGTCAATTTATCAACATATAATTCGACAAATACTACTTTTCTAAGTAATAGAAAGTTTGGGCACGATGCGGGCTTTCAAAATCCGGTGTATACACAAAATCCCCAATTAGTAGAGAGAGAGAGAGAGAGAGATGAGCAAGCTCTTACGGTTCAGCAATTGGGCAAAAATAAATACTTAAGGCTTTAGCCGTTCGGCTACGGAACGCTGCCGGGCGGCTGTAACCCCAATATTTAAATTTGTTTTAAGAGCAAAATTTGTGGCAGCTGTACCGATTCTGACTAAAGG
>CAYQXT010000057.1:0-13504 GCA_964421365.1 uncultured Bacteroidaceae bacterium | reverse complement strand
AGAGTTCCTTTTGTAGGTATTGGAGGATAATGTTCATCTTTATACCCTTTATATACCTTTGATTTTAGCATATTATTTGTCATAGTCTTATTTTTTTAAATGAATAAAATTATTCCGGAATTAACCACCAGAAAGGTTTTGCTTTCGCTTTATACAAAAAAAATATATGTAAGGCCAGTTTTACCCAATGGCCGGATAAACCTGTTTCTCCAATAGTATAACTGATGTCTCTCCCCCACTCAGGATATTTATCAAAATCGGGTACAATAGGAAAAACGGTCATGGTAGCTCCACTTCCATCTAAAATACCATAACCGGCAGAAATGATGCAGGCAGCCCCCATTCTTGCCATAGAGGCTTTATGCGGAAACTCCTTTTTACCTGTTTTAATGATATGTGCAATATTTTCGGCCACAATTCTACCAATTACTCCCGAAGGCATACCCGTTCGGGGTGGTGTAGGGAAAATTTTTGTGCCATTGGGGCTTGTCATTGGTTTCGACATGGTATGCGGTGGAGCAAAGGCTATTCCACTGGCAAAAATATTATCATAAGTTTGATTTTTATAAATTACCGGCCAATCAGTGGCTTTCCATTCTTCAAATGTTTTAGAAGTATAATCGGCATCAACATACATTAAACCATTAGCAGCAAACAATTTGCCGGTAATATCTTCTCCATATTTATCTTTGGCTGTAAATCCTACCCCGGCAAATCCGGGTATCAGCATCGAAAAATCATATTCTATGCTATTTTCCTTGCCATCCAGAGTTTCATAATGAATAAGCCCTTTTTCTACTTTTTTTACTCCGGCTCGCTTTATCCATTTAATTCCATATTCGGCTAAAATAGATTCTGTGAATATCTTCGTTGAAGTAACATAGCCATTTCGTTTCACAAAAGCACCACCCATACCAAAATCTCCGACCTCATACTCATTTGTAAGCCAAGTAATCTCAGCCATGTGGTTTAACTTTCTTTTGTTTATTTCAAAGGCAATATTTAGCGTGTACTCAAATGCCGCTCCCTGGCAAGTCGCCATTGGATGCCCCGTTCCTATTACAAATTTTTGTTTCTCCCCTTTAGCCATTTTTTCTAAGGATTCCTGAAGCTTTTCCCAAGCATGAGCTGCGTGGTCATAAGTACAGACGGAAACAGTATTGCCTGCTTGTGGTCCTAATCCGGGCGTGGCAGAAAAGTTAAGTTTAGGTCCTGTACCATTTATCAGATAATCGTATTCTAACCGCTCTTTTTTGCCTTTTTTATCGTTGCTAACATATTCAATTTCAACAAAAGGCTTGTCCGTTGCAGAGTCTCCTTCTGGATAGATAACCTTTGCAAGGGCCTGTTTATAAATAATCCCTTGCCTTTTGTAAACAGGTGCAAGCTTAAACTTTACTCTGTCGGGCTTCATTCGTCCGATACCCACCCATATATTTGAAGGGACCCACTGATAATTACTATTGGGGCTTACGATAATAACATCGTGCGATTTCCGTAGTTTTCTGCGAGCAACCAAAGCAGCAGTATGTCCAGAAATACCAGCTCCAAGGATTAATACTTTAGCCATATTCTTTTAAATTTTAAAAAAATTCAAAGGCTAAAGTACTTTTTAAAAATAAGAAATCCAAATAAATATTAATATATTTGGATTTATATATATGTTTATCTTTTTTACTTCGTAAAAAACAAATTGCTCAACTCAATAAAATCATCCACAGAAAGTTGCTCTGGACGCTTTGTGGCAAATTTTTCTGGTAACTTTTTTTCTGAAGTATATTGTTTCAAAGAATTTCGTAGCATTTTACGCCGCTGATTAAAACCTCTCTTTACAATCTGCTTAAATAATTTTTTGTATTCTATAACTTTTGGTTCTTGAAGTTTTGTCAGACGAATTACTGCCGACTTCACCTTGGGTGGAGGAGAAAAAACATCTTCATTTACGGTAAACAGATACTCTATTTTATAATAGGCCTGTAGAAGTACGCTTAGAATTCCATATTTTTTAGTACCTGGCTCGGAAGCTATACGTTCGGCTACTTCTTTCTGAAACATTCCTACTAAAACAGGAATATATTCATAATTTTCGTAAACTTTAAACAATATCTGTGAAGAAATATTATAGGGGAAATTCCCAATTATATAAAATTCTTGTTCAGAAAAAAAATCTGAAAAATTTATTTGAAGAAAATCTGAAGAATGAATTTGTTCCTGATGTTCGGGATATTTTTCCTTTAAATAATTCACCGATTCCTCATCTATTTCTATTAACTTAAAATTATAAGTCTTTTCAAAAAGATACTGGCTTAAAATCCCCATTCCCGGTCCTATTTCCAACACATTTTGTATTTCCTCATCCTTTGGCAGACTTTCAACTATTTGTCTGGCAATTGCACTATCTGTCAGAAAATGCTGTCCCAATTGTTTCTTTGGTCTTACTTTACTCATTCAAATCTATTAAATCAAATTTATCATCAATCTTAAAAAGAGGCGTTTTTATCTTTGCACTGTTTATTTGCTCCTCTATCTTCACTATTTTTAATAAGAGCTCTTTTTTTTCTTCCCCACTTAGCTTACCTGCTTTGTTGTGTAACAACTCCTTTTTTAGTTTTAATTCTTTTAATTTCCACTGCTGAACTTTAACTTGCTCCTTAACAATCTCCAATATTTCAATAAGCGACTCACTAACAATACTATTCGATGTTTTATTGTCAGTATTAGCAAATAAACTCTTATATATAAACCAAATAATTTCTTTCATCTTCTCCTGATTTTTATCTACATTAAAATCAGTAATTATTTGTTTTACGATATCATGTATTACATCTGCAATCGCATTTTGCAAACTGGAGTTAATCGTTCTACCCACAACAGGAATTTTTGAAAGGGTCTTTAGCTCTTTATTTTCAGTTATTGCATTTTCTACTTTCTCTTTAATATATTCTTTTATTTCATATTGATAATTGAAGTAAAATTGGTCTGATATAGTACTTAATTTATTAATACTTATCTCTACCAGTTGATTCATCCGGGGTAACAAAATTTTTGAATTTATTTTCTCAAAAACAGGAGTACCTTCTTTTATCTCTTCCTGCGCCCCGGACAATATATTTACAACAACCCTATCCGAAATTTCTTCGGATAATATATCTAACCAATGATTCAATTTCTTGAAGATTAAATTCTTAGAAATATCAATTAATTGTAGCCTGTTAAGCCGGTAGAAAATGGAGATAAAACGCAACAGTCTAAGCCAATGAAGGGTTCCAATCGGAATACTTCCTATCACATCATACCAATGATGAAAGGGGTAGGAATACCAATAATTCTGTTTTTTTCGGAGAATTGCAACAAACCATTGTATGATAATTTCAATCCAGTAAATAGAAACAAATACTAAATCTATTTTCCAAAAATAAAGATGATAAGGCAAATAAAAATTGTAGAAACCGTGCCAATGATATTTCAGATAAATGTTAAACAAATCATAAGAATATAACCAATCAAAGATCAACAGAAATAAATTAATTGAAAGAACAATTAATATAATCACATCAAAAATAATGATACGTAAAATAGTCTTCTTCATCTCTCTAATTAATCTTCATGTTGTTCATAAATGGGACACTTATTATAAATATAAGAAATTGAAATAACAATAACCATGGCCGAAATTCCCAAAATAGCACTGTAATATTCTGGAGCAGATAAAGCCAAACGAAGCAAAACCGTTGCTATCGCAAAACCCGAATTCCGAAATAAAATAAAAAAACTATAACTATATCTTAACGAAATAATAACAATTAAAATATCTGAAAAGATAAGTATGGTATAAAAATTATTGAAAAAAGCATTGGGCTCATTTAATATTATTGTACTATACAAATCAACAAAAGACAAGAATACAAAAATAAGTAGAAGAATATTACTAACCACTTTTTTGGACATACCGAAACGCTCCATTAACTTTATATCCTCATTTATTGGTCGGTGTTTAGCAATATGTTTAAACAAAACAATGCCTCCAAAAATTAAGATTCCGGCTATAGAATTGCTTATTATTTCTACAAAAGAATGAAAAAAATTATCCCAATTTATTGGCTCTGCCATATGCCCGATGGCCTTAAAAGCATCACGAAGTAAGATCAACGAAAAAATTTCAAGCTGCTTGGACATGGAAATTGCCACCGATTCAGTAAGCGTTAAAATTAAACTTATTATCTCAAACACCAGAAGCAAAATAAAAACAATCTCTATGGCGAAAAAATGATTCTCTCCAAAATGATGTTCAAACCATACAGGTAGCAAACTCCAACGATTTAACTGGATAACCAATAAGGATAATACAAAAGCAATAACCATAAGGCTGCCCAATACTTTTCGGGTTCTTTCTTTCTCCCAGCTATGCTCTATTTTATCAAACAATTTAGTATTTAGCTCCAATACTGAATTTAAAATCATATAATCAATGAATTAATTCTACTTCTTTAAATAAATATTTTCTGATTACATCCTGCTTATCAAGTAAACACAATCGACCATCAGCCTCAATATCAACTATTCTACCATCAAAAAGACCCCTCGCATCTTTATAGCTCAAAACACACTGATATCCAAGAAGATTTTTCATATAATGCTGTTTTAAAATATCAAATTTAATCTTTTTTAGGAAGTATCGTTCAAAATTTGAAATAAATAATTGTAAAATTCGCTCTCTATCCTGTACTTTTTGACTTTCTGTCAGAATAGAACCAGCTCGCGGCAAATCATCGGGGAAAACATCCTGGTTCACGTTTATACCAATTCCAATAATGCTTTGCGAAATACGCCTACCCCGAATAGAATTTTCTACCAAAATTCCGGCAATTTTTTTATAACCGAAATATAAATCATTTGGCCATTTAATTTTAAGGGGAGACAGTAAAACAGATACCGTATCGAAGAGCGCCAAAGAAACAATCATATTTACCAGAAAAAGCTCATCTGCTGGATATACAATATTTTGTTTTACCAAAGAAAAACATAAATTTTTGTCTTTCTCACTAAACCATGTATTGCCTCTTTGCCCTTTTCCGTGGCTTTGTTCATTTGCCACAACAACAAAATCTCCTTCATCAGGATGCCTAATAGCATATTTCTGAGCAAACTCATTAGTAGAACTTACTGATTCAAGTCGGATAATTGATAACAAATGATTCATATTAAAAATAAATTAACGCTAATTAAACCATAAATTACGCAAAAATATATACTTTTGTGGATTAATCTTTCAGACGAAAAGAGTTAAATAAAAATATGAATAAAAAAACAGCAGAGACAGAATCTTTAGTAAAAAAAATTATTGAAGCAATAGAAAAGAAAAAGGGAAAACAAATAATTGATTTACAGCTAGGAAAATTAGAAAATGCAGTATGCGACCATTTTATTATTTGTCATGCCGACTCTACCACACAAGTTGACGCCATTGCTGCGGGGATTGGAAAAGATGTGAACTTAGAATTAGGAACAAAACCTCTACATACAGAGGGCACACAAAATTCTCAGTGGGTACTTTTAGACTATATTGATGTGGTAGTACATATTTTTCTAAAAGACTACAGAACCTTTTATAATTTAGAATCTTTATGGGCAGATGCTCCAAAAAAAGAATATAAATATATAGAGTAAAAATTCATACTCCTTTGCTATGCCAATTTGTCTGGCTTTAAAGAAAAAAAAACTAATTTGACTCATAAAACCGGAATGGTATAAGAATTGGCACTAAAGAAAACTTAAATTTAATATAAAAGAATGGCTTCAGATTACAATAAAAAACCGGAAAAGAAAAAAAATGGAAAGCCTTTTGGCTTCAATCCCAATAATTTTTGGATAATTGGCTTAATCGTGGCCGCATTATTCATGTTACAATTTCTAAACTTAGGCCCAAGTGCAAAAGAAATTACATGGGTAGAATTTGAGCGGAATATGCTTAAAAAACATGAAATAGCAAAAATTGTTGTTATAAACAGAGAAAAAGCCGAGATTTATCTTAATAAAGCAGCCTTAAAATCAGGAAAATATAACAAAGATTTGAATAATGGATTCGGTTCAGTTTCCAAAGATGGACCTCAATTTTATTTCACCATAGGCTCTATCGAAATGTTAGAGAAACGTTTAGAAAAAGCACAAAATAACTTCACCGATGACCAGAGAGTTACCGTAAGCTACGAAACACGTAAAGATATAATGGGCGACCTTATTGGCTGGCTCTTACCCATTATAATATTAGTTGTAATCTGGTTATTTATATTCCGTCGGATGAGTGGCGGGGGCGGTTCTGCTGGTGGTGGTGGAAATATCTTTAGCATAGGAAAATCTAAAGCCAAAGTTTTTGATAAAGAAAACGAAAAAGTAAAAACCAATTTTAATGATGTAGCCGGATTAGAAGAAGCCAAAATAGAAATATCCGAGATAGTCGATTTCTTAAAAAAACCTAAAAAATATACCGATTTAGGCGGCAAAATCCCCAAAGGGGCGTTATTAATAGGCCCCCCAGGTACAGGAAAAACCTTATTGGCCAAAGCAGTAGCAGGTGAAGCCGACGTTCCATTTTTCTCCCTGTCGGGTTCCGATTTCGTCGAAATGTTCGTGGGAGTGGGAGCATCACGTGTGCGCGATTTATTTGCACAAGCCAAACAAAAAGCTCCCTGTATAATCTTTATAGACGAAATTGATGCCATAGGACGTGCCAGAGGGAAAAACCCTAATATGGGTTCAAACGACGAGAGAGAAAACACACTAAATCAACTACTTACCGAAATGGATGGTTTTGGAACCAATGCAGGTGTAATTATTCTGGCGGCCACAAACCGCGCCGATATTCTGGATGCTGCCTTGCTACGTGCCGGACGTTTCGACCGGCAGATACATGTGGAAATGCCCGATTTAAACGAAAGAAGAGAAATTTTTAAAGTACACATGCGCCCACTGAAACTAGGAAAAAATGTAGATTTAGAATTTTTATCCAAACAAACTCCTGGCTTTTCGGGTGCAGATATTGCCAATGTATGTAACGAAGCTGCTTTAATTGCCGCTCGTAAAAACAAGCCAGAAATAGGAAAACAAGATTTTCTGGATGCCGTAGATAGAATTGTTGGTGGGCTCGAAAAACGCTCAAAAATAATTTCACCATCTGAGAAAAATAGAATCGCCTACCACGAAGCCGGACATGCCACAGTTAGTTGGTTCTCCGAACATGCGAACCCATTAGTCAAAGTGACCATTGTGCCACGCGGAAGAGCTTTAGGAGCAGCATGGTATCTCCCTAATGAGCGCCAGTTAAGCACTACTGAACAAATGTTAGACGAAATGTGTGCTACACTCGGTGGCAGAGCATCCGAAGAAGTTATATTTGGAAATATATCTACCGGTGCGCTTAACGACTTAGAAAAGGTGAACAAACAAGCCTATGCTATGATTGCTTATTATGGAATGAGCAAAAAGCTCAAAAATATAAGTTATTTTGATTCTACCGGGCAAAGCGAATACTCTTTTAATAAACCTTATAGCGAAAATACTGCAGAGATAATTGACAAAGAAGCTAAGATATTGGTTACGAATCAGTATAAAAAAGCGATGGACATATTAGAGCAGAAAAGAGAGGGCTTAAATCAATTAGCCAAAACATTATTAGAACGCGAAGTGATTTACAACGAAGATTTGGTGAAAATATTTGGTGAAAGACCTTTTAAACCCGAAAAATTATTTGATAATAATATAAATTCTAAACCCGAAAAGACTAAAGAAGAAAAAGAAATCCAACTGAGTGAAAAAAATGAAGATAAAAACGAAAACTCACTAGATATTAGCTAAAAATTTCGTACCTTTTCAGAAAAATTAAGCTATGGAAGGTTGGATAGTCATAAAAAGTTTCGAGCGGCTTCAGCAGGCACAGTTCCGAAAAGCCCTCTTAGAACAGAATAATATTGAAGCAGTGGTCTTTATAAATAAAGACTCTGCTTTTCTTTTAGGTAGTATTAAGCTATATGTGCACAAAGAAGATTATCAGAAAGCTAAAGAAATTTTGCAGGAATTTTACGGTTGGAAAAAAATAAATACTTTCATCAGAAAAAAACCCCTGCTCCTTCAAGAGGAAATTTTGCAGCGTTCCGAAATAAAAACGATGCTCACCGAAGAGCACGACCCCATACTTAATGCCACCGTTTACGACCTCTATGTACGTACTGAGGTAGCAGAGAGTTTTCTGCAAGAATTTAATCAACAGCTTAACTGGGTGAGTCTTGCCGAACAAAAGCGTCCGCAGGTGATTGCCTATTATTTTGATATTCTCAATAGATACGATATTAAGGCTCTGGTTCAGATAAAAAAAGACGATACAGACTTAATTCAAAGTATTAATTTATTCGTTGAACATGAAAAAGCAGATTTCGCCCAAAATTTATTAGCAGAACTACGTGGCTGGACAGTTATACATCGCCCTTATAATAAAGACGATGCAGAAAAATGGGTAGATTTTTTAGAAGAAAATCATATTCCGGCACTATTTGAATACGAAAGCGAAAGCAAAAATTTCTATCTTTACGCGCCCTTAGAATTTGAACAGGAAGCTACCGAATTAGTCAATTACAATAGAGACTGGAAGTTGGCATGCTCTTATTCGGATTTCTATCAGGCTATTATGGCCAAAAACTTGCTGTCAGAAGTAAATATCAATAGTATGATAATGACAAAAAAAGATTCGGCCTTCCTACTAGGAGACATCGAACTGTTTGTAGAAGAAGAAAATTTGCAAAAAGCTAAAGAATTTATAGCTGCTGCCTTTAAACAAGAAAATATAGAAAATGAAGAGTAATTTAATTATAAGAACTATTACAGGATTTTTTTTTGCTGCCACCATCATTGGCAGCATTCTTTTTAGTGAATATTCTTATTTATGTTTTGCTGCTTTAGTCATAGTACTCGGAATCATAGAATTTTCGCAATTACTCGAAAAGCATGATGTTAAAATTGCCCGATTACTCGCTCTTTTCTCCAGCCTGATTCTTATTTTATCATTTTATCTAAGAATACAATATCAGAATAATAGCTCGTTTTTTATTCTCGCTCTCCTAATTGCATCTATTGCAATCGCTGAATTATACAAAAAATCAGAAAGACCATTTATTAATATTGCCCTTTCTATATTCTCGGTAATTTATATTGCACTACCATTCAGTTTGTTAAATTTTGTATTATTTCTACCCGGACACTTTTACCCCTATATCGCCCTTTCTATTTTTATTCTGATTTGGACAAACGATACTTTCGCCTACCTTACCGGCATGACACTTGGAAAACACAAACTATTTGAACGTATTTCTCCAAAAAAAACATGGGAAGGAACCATTGGTGGAGGTATAGCAGCTCTGGGTGTTGGTTATCTCCTCGCACAATATTTCACACTTATCAGCACACTGAATTGGCTCATAATCGCTCTGATTATTGTAATTTTTGGAAATTATGGAGACTTAATCCAATCGCTATTAAAACGCAGCATTGGTGTGAAAGATTCGGGAAATATTTTACCTGGCCACGGAGGTATTTTAGATCGTTTTGACAGTTTCCTGTTTGCCAGCCCAATTGTTGTTTTATATTTAATGTTAATATATTAGTAAAATGATACATAAAGAAGGATATGCCACTTTGGCAATAGTGTACGGCTTTGTTTTTATCGTCGAATTTCTGATTTTTTATTTTAGTAAAAATCATTATTTAAAAATGGGCTCCCTTCCGGTGGCTTTATTCCTGCTGTTTTTCTTTACTTTTTTCTTCCGGAATCCAACACGCGAATTTGTTTATAATGCCAAAGACATAATGTCTCCCGCAGATGGCACAGTAGTTACAATTGAACAGACAAACGAACCTGAATATTTAAAAAATAAATGCATACAAGTTTCTATTTTCATGTCGGCATGGAATATGCACAAGAATCTCGTTCCAATGGATGGCATCGTAAGCTATTATAAATATCATCCAGGAAAATATTTTCTGGCAAAAAATCCAAAATCATCAACCCTTAATGAACGAACAAGCATTGGCATAAAAAACGAAAAAAACGAAATACTCGTCCGTCAGATAGCCGGTTTTGTTGCGCGGCGAATTGTATGCTACATGAAAGAAGGGATGCAGGTAAAACAAAATCAAGAACTTGGATTTATAAAATTCGGTTCGCGCGTAGATTTATTTTTACCCTTAGATGCTAAAATAAAAGTAAAATTAGGGCAGAAAGTCCATTTTGGACAGACCGAAATTGCCGAATTTAGCAAATAAATCTTTTTCATGAGTTTTCAAAAAATAAACAAAGAACTTCAGCAGCTTCTCAAATTTATCTATTTAGAAAAAGAAGAAGAACTAAATAGCTATCATGCAGCCATACAAAATCACAGCTTTAAAGAACAACGAAACCTTGGAATTTGTTGGTATCCGGTAAATATACAAAAAACAAGCTACGATTCGGGCGAACGGCTATTGGTACGTATCTCGCGAATACCCGAACACGAGCAAGGCCACAACTTTCAATCAGGCAAATCAGTACGACTTTTCCGCAACACAAACAACGAAATAAGTAAGGATGAATCTGTTAACGCCATTGTTAACAATGTCAAAAACAACGAAATGCTGATTACGCTCAACAGCGAAGAATTGCCCGAATGGGTACAACACGGCTACATAGGCCTCCAATTGCTCTTCGATGAAAATGTGTACAAGGAAATGAAGCTGGCTGTAAATTATCTACTCGAAACCGAAGAGGAAAACACAATTCGACTGAAAAACACTTTGCTAGGTGCTCGCAAAGCGGAATTTATCGAACAAGCACAAATTGAATCTTCCTATCTGAACAGAAATCAGAACAAAGCACTAAACAAAGCACTTTCGGCTCAGGATTTAGCCATCATTCATGGTCCTCCGGGCACAGGAAAAACCACCACTTTGGTAGAAGCCATTGCCGAAACACTGAAAAAGGAAAATCAAGTCTTGGTAAGTGCGCAAAGTAATGCAGCCGTTGATTTAGTAGTAGAAAAATTGAGTAGCAAAGGCATTAATGTAGTACGTATTGGGCATCCGGCACGAGTAAATCAAGAAATTTTGCAATCTACGCTCGATGCCCAATATGCTCGGCACGAAACCTATAAAGAGCTTCGAGCGGTAAGACGAAAAGCCCAAGAATACCGCAAATTAGCCGCCAAATATAAACGCAATTTTGGAGCTACCGAACGTGAACAACGCCGCCTGTTATATTCCGAAGCAAAGAAACTACGCAAAGAAGCCGAGCAATTGTCATTTTATATACGTTCGGATATTTTGTCTAAAGCTCAGGTAATTGCCTGCACCATGATTGGTGCTGCCAACAGCGCCATCAAGGGGCTGAAATTTGATACCGTATTTATAGATGAAGCCTCGCAAGCGGTAGAACCCGCCACTTGGATACCTATAATAAAGGCCAAAAGGGTTATTTTTGCCGGCGACCACCACCAGCTACCCCCTACCATAAAATCATATAAAGCAGCCAAAGAGGGCTTTGAAATCACCTTATTTGAAAAAAGCATAAAACGCAATTCTGCCGATATTATGCTAGATACTCAGTATCGGATGAATGAGCTTATTATGCAATTTTCATCGGCTCAATTCTACCACGACAAACTAGTGGCCGATATTTCGGTAGCACAGCACAAGATTTTTGAAGATGATTATGTCTTCGAATTCATAGACACTGCCGGAACCGGCTATTTCGAGCAGATAAACAACCAGACATTGAGTACGTTCAACACCGAAGAAGCAAATCTTTTAGTCAAACACTTAATAACCTACATCGAACAAATAGAAGAGCACGATGCACTACGTGAGCTGAGAAATATTGGGATTATTTCACCCTATAGGGCACAAACAAAACTACTAAAAAAATTAATTTTCGGCAACAGCTCTATTAGTACGACTATCCAGAATTTTATCGACATTAACACCGTTGATTCTTTTCAGGGACAGGAACGTGATGTGGTGTATATCAGTATGGTTCGTTCTAACGAGAAAAATAAAATTGGATTTTTGGCCGATATTCGCCGTATGAACGTGGCACTTACGCGAGCACGTAAAAAATTAGTAGTTATTGGCGACAGCGCCACCATAGCCAAACACCCTTTTTATTCTGCTTTCTTAGATTATGTAGAAAAAAAAGCGCACTATCGTAGTGCTTTTGAATTTATCTAGTACAGAAAATACTCTAATACAGAACCTATAATTATACAAACAATCCTAAATAACCAAATTAGTCAATTCATTAGTTAGTCCAAAGTCATAGTCCGGATAATCATAAATTGCAGAACGTTCCTCAGTTTGCGAAACAGAAAATCCCCAAATAGTCTCATATTCTTTGATGTCTTCTCCAAAACTCTTTAATTGTTGTAAAAATTCATAAATAGATTTCGACTCAATAATGGTAACCCTTCCCATTTTTTTGATAATAGGACTGTGATTGCGTGTCTGGTCGTGATCAAATTCCAATATTCTACGCCCATCTTGTGTCAAACCAATAACTCTGTAACTCAAACTCTTGCCTACTCCTGGCAAATTCAACACATTCCGGTCGGTAGCAATAAAGTCCAGCTTAGATTCTTTCCTAATTTCAGCAAGCTCCGAAACAATATTTTCAGTTTTTAAAGGTAAATTTTTAATTTTTTGGTCTATTTCTTCGGTAAGTAAACCAATATATTTTTCCTCACGCTGTTCCTGCACAGCTCTTGCATTGGTGGCAAAATTAACCTTATTTTCTTGATACCCCTTTACACTAAAAGTATAATAGGGGACAATCCCTATATCATTCAACACCTTACGCAGTTTAGCCGTATGTCCGCGTCGCGAAGCAGCCGAGGTCAAAACCAACTGATTGGTTATTATCCAACCGGCAGCCTGTATCCGTTGAACTGCTTGGAGCGTCTGGGGCGTAATCTCCATAGCCGACTCAAAGTGCGTTTGAATCACAAATTGCTTAAAGCCTATTTTGGCCGCCCTCTGTTTAAAATCTTTTAAAATCTGAGCCAATTCAGGTGTAACTCGCTGAGGAAGATAGGCTAGAATTCTTGTTCCTAAGCGTACTCGCAACATTTCAGCATATTTATGACCATCCTGTCTATTTTTATTGGCTGCTCTTTTACGTAGCGCCATTTCAAAAATGGCCTCTAATACCTGTTTAATGGATTTATCGGTGCTCATAAAAGCATCCCCGCCAGTAATCAGAATATCACGCAACTGCGCATCATTTTCAAAATATTGTAAGTAGCGTTCCAGTCGCTCTGCCCATATTTCGGTTGGGCGCAACTTGTCAAGATTAAAATTCAAATGTCCGCGCTGAAAATCATACATCCTTTGGCAAGACACACACAAACCGGCACAAGCCCGCCCAACGGTAGCCGGAATTAGAATGGCTACTTCGGGGTAGCGCCTATGTACACTGTCGTGCGAAGGTAAAAGC
>CAYQXT010000056.1:0-13638 GCA_964421365.1 uncultured Bacteroidaceae bacterium | reverse complement strand
GAGTTCCGGGTTGAATGGGCAGAATTTTGCTTTTTCGGGCTATTTGCCGATAAAAAAGCCGGAGCGCATAAAGCGTATTAAAAATTTGTGCAAAAGGGCAATAGACGAAAATCAGGCCCAGATTTTTATGGAAACACCCTATCGAAATAATCATTTATTGGCTGATATTCTGCAATTTGGCGATAATAATCTGAAGCTTTGTTTAGCGGCAAATGTTACGGCCGAAGATGAATTTATTCGTACTAAGAGTATAAAAGTATGGAAAAAAAATCCACCAGATTTGCATAAAATACCTTGTATTTTTATTTTAGGTAAAATGTAAGGATAATTATGCATTCATTTGTTTATATTTTAAGAAAAAACGATGCAATCATTTGCTTTCTCAATACGCTGTTTTTTTTATGTATCGGAAAAAGTAAGTTTTGATAATGGCAAAAGGATAAATAATGGTAAATTCTGTTCCACAGCATGAAAATTTAGTACTTTGATTTAGGTTGTGATACTCAGCTGCTATCAAAATAGCGAAAAGGATTTTGTTATTTTATTTTTCAATCAAAGTATTACAAAAACATGCATAACTAATATGATATCGATTCGGTATGAGTGGAGCGTTTGGGGCTGATGCGTATTTTAATCTCCGGCAGAAATGTAGGTGCTAATTATCTTTTTAGTGAGAGCTTCGCTTGGAGCGAAACCCTCGTTATGGGTGCGGTTGCGCAAGGGAATGAAGTGATATTTCGCCGCCGTCTAAAGTCCTGCAAACATGGCAAAAAAGAGTGTAGCGGTGAGCGGAACTCTTTTTTTTCCGATGTTTTGCGAGCTGAAGCAAGGGAGATCATAAGCGAAAAACCCGCTCGTTCGCCCTAAAAATAATTATAAATTGTTAATGCTGTTTTACTAGTGCCAATTTCCAACTCCCGACTTCCAAATTTTATATCTCAATTAGTGATGTTTATCTCCAGCTTTGTTTTTTAAGCCAGTTAGTCATAAATAGAGCATTCTCGAAGGGCGTGTCGGGCAAAAAACCATGGCCGAGATTAATTATCCAATTGTGGGTATTCTTGCGGCCAAAGTCTATATATTTTTCTAATTCTGTTTCTATTGAGTTTTTGTTGGCATAGAGTAGGCGTGGGTCTATATTCCCCTGTATTCCAATGTTTAGATCGAGGAATTCACGTGCTGTTGAAATGGGCGTCTGCCAGTCGATACTTACAAAATCAATAAATTCGGGCGAAATATTAATAATTCCTATTCCAAATCCTTTTGGGAAAAACAGGAAAGGGATATTTTGTTCTTTAACGGCTTTGGCAATTTTATTAACTGCAGGCATAAACAGCTCATTATAAAGTTCAATGGTAATTAAGCCGGCATTGGTTTCAAATAGCTGAAAAACGTCTATTCCGTGATTTATCTGTTCTTGGGCGTAGATAATTGTGAGCTCGGTAATGGAGTCAATCAGTTTTTTTACTTCATTTTTGTGGGTAAAGATGTATTTTACTGCATCTTTGAAATCCGAGCGACTACCTAAGCCTTGTATCATAAAGCTGAGAACCGTAAGTGGAGCGCCGGCAAAACCTATCAGCGGAATATCAGCCGGACGGGTTTTGATAATTTCATCGATTACCTTATATATATAGTGCAGTTTTTCGGGCTGTGGATTCATTTTTGTTGATGGGGTTTCCATTTCTTTTATGGGATGCTCGAAAACCGGGCCTTTGTCGGTAAACTCAAGTCCCATGCCAAGTGCATAAGGAATTACTAGTATGTCAGAAAACAAAATGGCTGCATCAACGCCTAAGTCGTGCACAGGAAGGAGCGTAACTTGGGCTGCGATTTCTGGTTTTTGCATCATTTGCCAAAAACTATATTTCTCTTTGAGTTTCATGTAGTTTGGCAGCACTCTACCGGCTTGTCGCATATACCATATTGGTGGACGCTGCGTTTCTTTTCCTTGTAAGGTATCTAATAGTATTGAATTCATTATTTTTAAAATTTATTATTAGTTATATGGTTGGTATATAGTCGTTATATCGGTAACGTGCTGGTGGCGTTTTTTTATTTTCTGCTTCGCCGTAGGCGAAACAGAAAATAAAAAAATGACATCCAGCCCGATGATGTGTTTCTTATTTTTCTATTTCGTTTGCTAATTCTTCAAAACTTGAAATTCCGTTAATATCTGTTGTATCTATCCATTCAATTCCATTATTGGGGACATAATAACTTATGCCTGTTTTGAATGATTTTTTTTGCTCTGTTGATTGTTTTTCAATTAGCATTTTCCATTTCATTGGCAAATTATGTGTTCTGATAATTTCATTAAAATCATTTGACAATGCATTATTTGTTTTTGGTTTTGTTACCAAAAAAAGGATACCTGTTTTTATATCTTGTGCAACTTGCAGATAACCTGCTAATTGAGAGTATTCAGAAAGACCTAATTGATTTAGATATTTTACTTCAAGAAGTAAATAAACAATTTCATTTTTGTTTTGCATTCTGAAACCAAACAATATATCTAATTTTAATTTTGGGATATAATATGGCAACTTTATTAAAAATGTGTCTTTTGAGACCGTTCCGTTTCCGACTAACAATCCTAAAATATATGCTTTATGGTGGTTTATCATTTTTCTTTTTGTTCTAAAAATTTTTCAACTGATTTTGCAAATACCCAAGCCAATACAGGCGGAACAGCATTTCCTATAACTTTATAGGCGTTTGCTATTGTAGTATATGGAAATTTAAAATCATCCGGAAATGATTGTATTCTTGCAATTTCTCTAATTGTAAAACGTCGATGTTCAAAAGGGTGTGTAATTCCGCAATTTTCGGGCTGTGCAGATGCAGTTATCGTTCCGTTTATTTCGCCAAGAGCAAAACGACGATAAAAATTAGGCGACCTGTATTTTTTCGGGTCGTCCCAAATTCTTTTAAATCTTGGTGTCATATCTTCATAAGGCATATTTTTCCAAGAACGTCCTTTTGTAATAGTTTGTGATATTTTTAATAAAGGTTCTTTTTTTTGAAATTGCGTCAATGCTTCTTTTCCGTCTTCACAAACGCCAATACTTTCAACCATTTTTTGTCCTGCCGGTGAATATTTCCAATAATCATTTTTTTGTGGTGCGTTTTTGGGAATGTCGCATAAAACAGAGCCAAGATATAAATCATAAGGATTGTTTTTTGCATTTGGGATTTTATATTCTTTTACAATTTTGTCCATTAAGTTAAAATCAAAATACCCAAGTTCTTTTCTGAAACCGACAATAAAAAGTCTGTATCTGTTTGAAGGCACACCGTAATTACTTGCTTTTATAAGTTTATAATTAGTGTTGTAACCAAGTAACTCCATTCTTTTTACAATTTCATCAGGAACGGTTGTTCCGTCAGGCATTTTTGACGACATAATACCACGAACATTTTCAAACATAAATCCAATCGGTTTACGACCTTTTTCTATTGATATTTTAAACATTTCAATTGCATTTTCAAAAAGGGTTCCTCTACTGTCGTTAATTCCTTTTCTTAGACCTGCGTTTGAAAAAGGCTGACAAGGAAATCCTCCGACAAGAAAATCAAAATTAGGGACTTCTTTGTGTTTAATTTTTGCAATATCCTTTTCTATAATATTATGTTTAAAATAGTTGTAATTAGCATTATAGACCTTTGTCGCCGCTTTATCAAAGTCGTTTGAAAATACAATTTCAAAATTATTTTTATCGAATTCTTTGTTTTTAAAGTTAAATCCGCCTGTTAGACCTAAATCTAAACCACCACAACCGCTAAATAATGATAGTAATTTTATCTGTTTATTATCTGTGTTTTCATTTGTAAGTGTGTCTTTTACAGTAATAAATTCAGTTTCAAATTCTTTGTGTGTTGATTTTATTTGAGGATTGCATATTGTTGTAGTATCGTTCATAATTTCATAATTAATTTGTTCTTGCATATTTTATTTTTTGTTCGGCTACTTTGATAATTTCAGAAGCAAGTTCTTCATCTTTAAGACTATAACAAACCAAATCGCTTTTCCAAGCAATAATTAGTTCATTTTTATTTAATTCGTAGCATTCTGCTAATTTAATGACCTGTTCTTTTGATGGTTTTCTTTCGGCAAACTCAAATTTATTGATAATAGATTGGTCTATATCAGTAATTGATGCAACTTGCCTTAAAATCATTTTTTTATCAGAACGAGCCTTTCTAATTATTTCAGCAAAAGTTTTCATTAGTCAAAATTTGTTTAGACAATCTTTGTCAAAAATAAAATAAATTAATTTACTATAAAATTATTTCTCAAAAAATTATCAACATTTTTTCAAAGTGAAACAC
Source organism: uncultured Bacteroidaceae bacterium (assembly GCA_964421365.1). Taxonomy (GTDB): domain Bacteria; phylum Bacteroidota; class Bacteroidia; order Bacteroidales; family DYOH01; genus CAYQXT01. Next base: position 9,306 of record CAYQXT010000056.1, on the reverse strand, counting down.
AACGGTAACGTGCTGGTGGCGTTTTATTTTTTTGTGTTTTTTGAGCTTGCGAAGCAACGAAAAAACACAAAAAAATGATTGACATCAAGCACAATGATATGGTTTCTTTGTTTTTTCATCTCGTTAATGATATTTTATTTTTGCTGTAAGTTTACTGTATCCGCCCGAAATGTAAACTTGATTAAAAATCCAACCCGACAAATTCTGTAACATTTTCTTGCGGATTTTGTAGGTTTTGTAATGTTTCATTATGCCAAGATATGAATTTATGCAACTTATAAATTCCTTTAATTCATCTTTTGATAGTTTCTTCTTTTCCCTGATTAATTTGTTCCACTCTTCAATTGTTTCATAAAAATTGCCTTTTGTTCGGCTTGCAATGTATATTCTGTGCGGTTTTATGACTGTTCCGAGATATTTTACTCCTTTTGAAAAATGTTGTAAATATATCTTTTTCGGGTGTAATGTAAGTTTTAATTCTGTTTGTAAATAATCTGAAATTACAGGAATTAAACTTTTCAGATATTCTTTGCTGTTGTGTATCAGCACAAAATCATCAACGTATCTGCCGTAGTATTTTATACCGCAATTTTGTTTTACAAACCGGTCGATTTCATTCAAATAGATATTACCAAAAAGTTGTGATGTAAGATTGCCTATTGGCAAACCACAGTTTTTTTCGGTATGAAAAAGACTTTTTGTTCTCGGTAAGCCTTGCCAGTCGTTTTTTTTGCCTTTTATAATGCAATTTTTTTCCGGCTCGTTGAAAATTGTTTGTTCAATTAAATACAAAACAAGGTCAAAATCAAAACTTATTTTTGTTTTATTTTTTTCAAGTTCTATTTTTATTTTCTGAAATAAAATAGTCTTATTAATTGCCATAAAATAGCCTGTAATGTCAAGTTTGAGTATATAGCAATCTTTTTGATAATTTTCAGAACAGGAACGTATAAATTTATCAATCCGTTTTATGCCGTAATGTGTTTCTTTACCAACTCGGCAACTGTAACTGTCGTTTATGAATGTTTTTTCAAATATTGGGCTTATGTAATTGAAAATAAGATGATGCACAACTCTGTCCCGAAAATCGGCGGCAAAAATTTCTCGTTTTACGGGTTTGTTTACGATAAATGCGATGCTTCGCTTTGGTTTATAGCGGTTTTCGATAATTTCATCGTAGAGTTCAAACAAGTTTTTTTCATACTCTAATTCAAATTTGAGTTGATTTATTGTTTTGCGTTTATTTTTTCGAGCATCGTAGTATGCCTGAAACAAATCGCTTAAAACTTGTTTATTATTATTTTCTTGAATTTAGGTTTTCAAATAAATCTAATCCCTTACGCAACGCACAGAAAAGCCGTTACTCTTACTGCCGTTGTACTGGGGGGACGTGGCGTCGCCGCGGTAGAAGCTCCGGCTCCAAGCGTAGGAACTGCTATACTCGGTAGCACTCCACCAGTCGCCGTAGTCGCCCATATAGTAGGAACCTCCATCGCTGTAGTAGCGGTAGCCGCCCGGAAGAGCCGAAAAGCCACTTTCATTTGTTGCTCCGGTGTTTGGGCTGTTCCAATGAGTTGTTCCGGTTTCTTTTAGTTTTCCGCCGGCTACACTTGTGCCGCCCAAGTAATCGGTTAATTCTGTCCATTCTGCATCACTTGGCAAGTGCCAACCGTCGGGGCATACGCCTTGCACACCGCTTGGGTTGGTACTGCTGCTTACGGCATTGTCGCCCATAGCTGCTGCCCAAGTATATAATGCTCCGTAAGTATCGGCTTCGCCGCCTGCATTATTGTTATAGTAACAATAAGCATCTTCGGTATTATTATCTCCAAGATTTTCCCAAGCAGTATTATCTGTTACAAGCGGTATGGCTGTGCCGTCGGGGTAATGGGTTACTTTTAGGTTTTCTGCCATCCAAACTTGGTTGCCGATTAAAACAGCATTATAATGGTTTCCGTCATAATCAGTAACACCTTGATTTGCTACACTTAGCATGTCAAATTTATGGTCTATATATGCTTTTGTAGCTGCATCTTGGTTGTTTATAGGGTCTGCAAGGTCTGTTATATTTTTATTATTTGCACTTGTGCCTTGTGTTAATACATTATCAAGATTTTGATTGTCGGTATTATCAAGGTATGGGCTTAAATCAATATTTGTGGCACTTGCGTTGTTGGTAATTGTCAGCGTGTTGCTTGTTAAACTAAGGTCTTGTATTTCGTTGGTTACTGAGCCGTCAACTTCGCTTGTTAAATAATTTGGCGTAAATTTTACAAATTTAGAGCCGTTGTATTGTAATAAATCGCCGCTTACAGCACTTGATAAATCAAAATTTGCGGTATAAATCGGGTCGGTTTCTGTGTAACTTGTTAAGTATGTTCCGAAATCTGAAATTTGACTTTCTGTTATCGAAATTCCTGTTGTTTTGTCCCAAGCCGTAAATGTTGGGTCTGTTTCTGTGTATGAAGTAAGATAGTTTGGCGTAAATTTTACAAATTTAGTTCCGTTGTATTGTAATAAATCGCCGTTTGCAGCACTTGTTAAATCAAAATTTGTTGTATAAATCGGGTCTGTTTCGGTGTAAGAAGTCAGATAATTTGGCGTAAATTTTACAAATTTAGTTCCGTTGTATTGTAATAAATCGCCGTTTGAAACGCTTGTTAAGTCAAAATTTGTTGTAAAACTTGGGTCGAGTTCCGTAAAGGAAGTTAAATAGCCAGCATCGTTATTAAAAATACCCACATTGGGGGCTGTGCCTGTTAAACTACTCCAATCTCCATCAAATAAAGTTGGTAAATTTGAAAGTGAATTATAATCACCGTCAAAAAGTAAATTTGTATTATCACTTAAATCTGAAATGTCGCTTGGAATTGTAGGTGTGTTGGTTACATTTGCATAATCAACTGTTTCTGCTGTTTTTGCCTGCAAAGCATAAGGAACACTCAATAATTGGCTTGTTCCCATTACGGTGCCGTTTACACTTATTTCAATAAAATAAGTACCTGCACTCCAATCTACTACACTTAAATCTTCTACCGAACCTATGTTCAAATTTATAAGTCCTTGTGCGGTGGTGGTTACTGCGTGGCTTTCATCAAATACACTTGTCCCCGTTGCACTGCCTTGCAAAATTGAAATATCAACTGTTACGGCTTCATTTGCCATTATTGCTCCGCTGGCATCACGCAATACTGCTTGGTATTTAAACTCATTCGGCGTTTGTGCCAAAATGCCTGTTACTGCGAATAATATCGCTACTAATACTAATGTTAATTTCTTCATAATTCATAATTCTTAATTCTTAATTTTTAATTTTTAATGATTTTAAATGATTTAATTAATTGATTGTTTTCCGTTACGGAAATAAAATAAGTCCCTACGGCATAGTTTAAAAAACTGATTTGTTCAATGTCGCCTGCAAAATTTGCCGTTTGCAATACTCTGCCCGAAAAATCGGTTATTGTATATTGCATACCTTCTACTTTTGAACTCTCAACTTTTAAACTAACAAAATCCGTTGTTGGGTTTGGATAAACAAACATTGAAATATCTGTCCGCAAATCTTCTACTGACGTAACAACATAAGAATTTTGATGAAATCCTTGTGTTATTACATAATCTTCTGCCGTATGCGTTGCCGTTATACACTCTCCAACAGACCAGTCCAATTGGTAACTTGTGTTGTTAAAACTGTCGCCGGACGAACTCACCAGTTCGGGGCTTGCCGTTTGGGCATTGGCACTTAATAGTGCAATTCCCAAGCCGACTGTCAAAAATAATCGTTTCATAAATTCTCCTTTTTTAAATTGTTAGTAAATCGTATTCTAATATTTGTGTGTTTGCAGTGAACCATATCGTTGTGATATAAACACCATATAACTATTGTATAATTATTTGTAACCTATAATTTCAATAAATAAGCCACTGTCTTTATTTACTAATCGCCTGAAGGGCTTTAAAATTAGTTGCTATGGTATATTCTATTTGTTGGTCGCTGTGGGCTGCTGAAATAAAACTGGCCTCAAATTGCGAAGGAGCAAGATATATTCCACTCTTCAGTGCTTTACGGAAATAGGCTGCATATTGCACGGTGTTACTTTGCGCTGCATCATCAAAAGAATTTACATTTTCTACACCAAAAAATAAGGTAAGTAAAGATTCTACTTGATTTACAGATGCTTTAATTCCTATTTCGACAATATTTCTACGAATTCCCTGAGCTAATTTCTCTGCTTTAGTTTTCATTTCTTCGTAAATAGAAGGATTTTCGTTGAGAATTTTGAGTCCGGCATAACCGGCAGCCATAGCAAGTGGATTGCCGGATAATGTTCCTGCTTGATAAACAGAACCTTTTGGTGAAACTTGCTCCATGATTTCTTGTTTTCCTCCATAAGCACCAACCGGTAAACCACCACCAATAATTTTTCCTAAGGTGGTTATATCGGGTATTACATTATAGTATTTTTGAGCTCCGCCAGTGCTTATGCGAAAACCGGTAATCACTTCGTCAAAAATCAACAGAGAATTGTGTGTGCTTGTAATTTGTCGCAAAAATTCCAGAAAATTATCTTCGGGTAATACAACTCCCATATTGGCTGCAACGGGTTCTACAATGATGGCTGCAATTTTATCGCCCATTTGTTCAAATACCTGCTTTACACTCTGTTGGTCGTTGTATTTGGCGATAAGTGTTTTTTCTGCAATGTCTTTAGGAACGCCGGGGCTGTTTGGCTCGCCCAATGTCATGGCACCACTGCCTGCTTTTATCAGAAAACTATCGGCATGGCCATGATAATTCCCTTCAAATTTAAGAATGTAATCGCGATGCGTATAGGCTCGCGCCAATCGAATGGCGCTCATGGTGGCTTCGGTTCCCGAATTCACCATACGAACCAATTCTACCGAAGGGACCATTTCTATGATTAGTTCGGCCATTTGAGATTCTAATTCGGTTGGTGCGCCGTAGCTTGTTCCTTTTTCGGTTGCCTTGACAATGGCTTCTGTAATTTCTGGGCGGGCATGACCTAAAATCATGGGCCCCCAACTGGAGACAAAGTCAATGTATTTATTGCCGTCTATATCAAATATTTCGGAACCTTTGGCATGGTCTATAAAAAGTGGGTCGATGCCAACACTTTTAAAGGCTCTTACCGGTGAATTAACTCCCCCGGGAATGTATTTTTGTGCCTTTTCAAAGGCTAATTTACTTTGTTTTGTGTTCATCTAATGTTGATTTTATTCGTATAAGAACTTTAAAGGGTGCAATGCGATTATTAATGCAGTTTGTCGATAAAAATTGGTACGTTTAAAAGTTTTATGGACTATTTGAAGTTGACTTTTGAACGTCCCGCCAGGGATTTCAAAACGTCATCAAAATCTATACTGACGTTTTGAAGTGCTCTTCATTTTACATTTATTTAAGGTAGTCAGCTACATCCTTGGCGTGATAGGTGAGAATCATATCTGTACCCGCTCTTTTTATTGAGGTCAGAATTTCCAGAGTGATTCTTTTTTCGTCTATCCAACCCTTTTCGGCTGCTGCTTTAACCATGGCAAATTCGCCGGAAACATTATAAGCTGCAATAGGAATATTAAATGTGTCTTTTGCACGTTGGATAATGTCTAGATAGCTTAGAGCTGGTTTCACCATAACAATATCGGCACCTTCTTGTATGTCAAGTTCTATTTCGCGAATGGCTTCGTTAGAATTAGGTGGACTCATCTGGTAGGAACTGCGGTTGCCAAATTGTGGAGCACTGTCTGCTGCATCGCGGAAGGGGCCATAAAAGGCAGAAGAATATTTTGCCGAATAGGCTAATATAGGCTTCATGTAGTAGCCGTTTTCGTCTAAAGCCTGACGAATTTTGGCAATTCGGCCATCCATCATATCGCTGGGAGCCAGCATATCTACGCCTGAATTTGCAAAGCTTACGGATTGAGCCATTAGACTTTTAAATGTCAGGTCGTTATCTACATCTCCATCAACAATTACGCCGCAGTGGCCGTGAGTCGTGTATTCGCAATTACAGACATCTGCAATGACAAACATTCCCGGAACATTTTTTTTTAGCGCACGAATAGCACGGGGTATTATGGCGTCATCGTGGGCTGCTATCATACCTGTATCATCTTTTTCTTCGGGAATACCGAATAGGATAATTGCATTTATTCCTTTACTAATTAGTAGTTTACACTCTTCAACTAATTGGTCTATGGATAGTTGAAAATTACCGGGCATGGATTTAATTGGGTTTTTAACTTTTGTCCCCGGACATACAAACAGTGGCATGATTAAGTCGTCTAAACTTAGCTTTGTTTCACTTACCATATTACGTAGTACCGGATTTTTTCTTAATCGTCTGAGACGCGTTATCGGAAAACTCATATTTTTAAAATTTATAGTTTTTAATATATTGTGTTAATTCTTTTGAAAGTACATCAAAATTTGATTTTGTGGGTATAAAACTGACTTTTGCCCCTTTTAATTTTATGAAATTAGCTGTGGTTTTGCCGATAGCGGCAATTCTAAGCTCGTTAATATTTTCTGTTTTCAGCTTCCTGCTGAAGTTGTCATAAGCTGATGGACTGGTAAAAAGCAGGAATGAATAATCATCTTTCTCAATCAAATTATAAATCTCGAGGGAAATATTTTTTTTGTATAAGGTCTGATAGACATTAATCCTTTTAACAGCCGGAGTAATTTCTTTTATTTTTGAGTAAAGTATATTTGGAGCTAGGTTACCAAGAACTAAAAGAACTTTGTGGGTATTTCTGATTATTTCATTTTTATCTATATGGTGTACAAATTCACCCGAAGTATTTCCGGGATTAACGAAATCAGTGTTAAATCCTTTTTCCTTGAGTAATTGAGCCGAAGACTTGCCTATGGTTGCAAATTTTGTTTTTTCAAATTTTGGGGAGCTTGTTTTCTTATATTTTTTCCAAAGGTCAAAAAAAGATTTTACTCCATTGCGACTAGTAAAGATTATCCAGTCGAATTGTTCTATGTTTTCTAATGTTTCTTTGATTAGGATATTTATTTCAGAGGTAAGAGTTTCAATCATTGGAAAATTAACAAAATTTACTCTAGTATTCGATAAATTTTTTTTTAATCGAATGGCGCTATCTTCTTCTAAAGTTCCAATAATTGGTTTTATTTTCATCGTAATCTTAGCTAAATTATCGTAATTTATCTTAAAGATTCTAATACCTTCTTTCCTCCATTGTTTAAAATGTATTTTCCGAGCTCTTCAGCTAAAGAAACTGCTTCTGAGAGTTTTCCACTCCTTTTGTCGGTTACATTAAAACTTCCATCTGGCATAGCTATCGAGCCGTGAATTGTGAATTCTGTATCACTTTGCTCGGTATAGCAAGCAACCGGTATTTGACATCCGCCCTCTAAGATAGCTAAAAATTTTCGTTCTGCAATAGCCGCCAACCAACTTTTTGCATGATTTAATTTTTTCATCAGGGATTGGATTCTTTTATCTCCTTGCCTAATCTCTATTCCGATAATTCCCTGACTAACTGCCGGCATGAAAATAGCAGGATTTAATATATCAGAAATATATTCATCCATATTTAATCGCTGTAGTCCGGCTGTTGCCATAATGGTTACATTGCAATAATTTTCTTTTAATTTTTTTATCCGAGTATTAACGTTTCCTCTGATGTCAATTACTTTGAGTTTAGGGTTGATTTTTAATATTTGAGCTTTCCGTCTTAGGCTGGAGGTCGCAATTATATCTTTTTCTGTTAAATTGGAAAGTTTTTTACCATTAAGGCTTACTAAAGCATCTCTAAACTCTCCACGCTCTATAACGGCACTTAATTCCAGACCTTTGGGTAATTCTGTGGGTAGATCTTTTAAACTATGAACGGCCAGATCAATCTCATTATTAAGTAATGCAACTTCTATCTCTTTGGTAAAAAGGCCTTTATCTCCAATTTTGGATAAGGCAGTATCTAAAATTTTATCTCCTTTGGTTTTAATAATCTGAATTTCAAATTTCAAATCAGGGAATAATTCACTTAGGTGTTTTTTTGTTTTGTTCGCTTGATATAAGGCCAATTGACTACCTCGTGTTCCTATTTTTATTATTTCTGTCATTTAGTTAAATTTCATAAGATTAGAAACTAATTCAATTATTTCTTGTGAATTCTGTTCCTTCGATATTTCTCGAAAATTTTTAATTACTAAGCGGGCAAATTTTTCGGTAATATGGTCGGCATATTCTTCCATGAGTTGTGTCTCTTTTAATGACTTAACTTTAATAAATCCCTCGAATTCCTTTTTATTTATTTTCTGGAAATTCTGTTTTATTTGCTTAATAGTGGGAACAATTGCCTGTGTTTGCATCCATTCTCCGTATTCGTCCAACATCTGCTCGATAATTTTATTCACATTGATAATTGATTTTTTGCGTTGTTCGTTAGTGCTTTTGACAATTTCCTGCAAATCATCAATCGTAAAAATCTGTACATTTTTTATATTAATACTATCTTTTTCTATATTCCGGGGTACCGATAAATCTATGAACAATTGTTTTGGTCTGTGTGTAGCTGCTTCTTCAATTTGAGCTTTTGTAATGAGGGGTTCTTTTGCATCTGTGGCAACAAAAATCAAGTCTGCTTTTGGGAGTATCTCTTCTACCTGTTTTAGGGATATAGCCTTGCCATTATTTCGCTTGGCCAATTCCTCTGCTTTTGATAAAGTTCTATTGGCAATATAAAGATTTTTAGGGAGATGTTTGTGTAAATTGCTGAGGATTAAACTTCCTGTTCGACCAGCTCCCACAATAAGTACCGTGGCTTGTTCTATGTTTGAAAAATGTTTTAAGGATAGCTGAATGGCGGCAGAACTTGCCGATGCTGAGCCTTCATTTATATGTGTTTCAGTTCTGACGCGTTTACCCGTTTCTATTGCTTTTAAGAATAATCGAGTGGTTATTTTATTTACGCTCCCTATTTTTTCGGCATAATAATAGGCTTCTTTTATTTGTCCCATTATCTGGTCTTCGCCGATAATAAGCGAATCTATCCCGGATGCAACAGAGAAAAGATGTTCGGCAGCATCAATTCCTTTTTTAAAATAGAAATAGGAATACAGGTCGGCATTATAATTCTTAAAGCGGGCTAATTCTTCCAATAGCGCACTAAATACAAGTTTGTGGTTCACATCGCCCGAACAATAAATCTCTGTTCGATTACAAGTAGAAAGAATTACAACGCCTATTTCTGGCATTTTTATTCTTAAAATATCTTTAAGTTTAATCGTTTCTTCTTTGCTGAAGGAAAATTTCTCAC
>CAYQXT010000055.1:0-13690 GCA_964421365.1 uncultured Bacteroidaceae bacterium | reverse complement strand
CCCACACTAAAATTAGAGGAGTACAGAAAAGCATACTGATTAATTTCAACTAGGCTCACCAATTCGTTTAAATCATCCAGCCAGCCTGTTGTACCTGATACAAGCGGGATATTTTGTTCAAAACATTTTTGATAATTTATCAGAGCTGTTTCCGGAGTACTAAATTCTATCGCCAGTTCGGAATTTTTGAACTCTTCTGAATTAAAAGCTTCTTGATTGTCTTTATCTATTTTAACACTTATTTCGTGTCCTCGTTGTAAGGCTACCTTCTCAATGGTTCTTCCCATTTTCCCATAACCGATTAATACAATTTTCATTTACTTATATTTTACTTATCTGTTCTATAAATAGTTACAATGCTTTCAATAAAACTCTGACTAACTTTAAAATCTTATCAAATTTAGGTGTTGACCATGACTTTCAGCCTAATCGAAGAATTTATACACTCCACGTAATTCTTTGCAACCAAACCCCATAAATTAGAGTTTTTTATTTTATGGGGCTAAATTAAACTTTCTTTCTTTATATGAGGAGCTAAAAAGTATTAAAAAAATAAAATATAGCTAAATTGTAGCAAGTTTAATAAAAAATTACCGTTTATATAATAGCTTTTAGATTTTAACGTTTAAATTATAGAATTGACTAAAAATAGCTTATGAGAAATATTTACAATTTAATTATTGAAATTAATAATTTTGATGAGACGGGTAATCCCTCTGAAAATTTATTCATTGCTCAAGAAATTTTGGATAAGGAAAAAAAATTAAGCCCACTTTTAACTAAACTAAAAGAAGTAAATTTTAGTCCTACACAAAATTCAATCAGTAAAATTTTATCGGAAGTACGAAAAATGAACTGATAATTTCAAACACACAAAATCTACTAATAATGTCTTTTTTGTTTGTAATAAAACTTAATTGGAATTCAGGAATTGGAATTTCCAAATCCCAAATCCTGATTCCAAATGTTTATTGAACATTGTGTATAGGCACTAATTTGTAATTATTTTTTTATAGATTTGCCATTTAGTAAATAAATATATTAAAATGGCATTAATCAAATCAATATCAGGAATAAGAGGAACAATTGGAGGGAAACAAGGAAACAACCTCACTCCAATAGACATCGTAAAATTTACTACTGCTTATGCAAGTTTTATTCAATCAGCAGCAGATAGAAAACTAAAAATTGTAGTAGGGCGTGATGCCCGCTTATCTGGCAAAATAGTAGAAAATATTGTTACAGCAACACTCATGTCCAAAGGGATGGACGTTGTTAATATAGGTTTGGCTACCACACCTACTACCGAAATGGCTGTAATAAACGAGAAAGCAGCCGGAGGCATTATCATTACTGCCAGCCACAATCCCAAACAGTGGAATGCCTTAAAATTACTCAACGCCAAAGGCGAATTTTTAAATGCTGCCGAAGGTTCAAAAATCCTTGAATTAGCCGAAAACGACCAAATCGAATACACCGAAATAGATGACATTGGCACAGAAAGCACCATTGTCGACTATCATTTAAAACATATCAGCCAAATTCTCGCCCTCGAATTAGTAGATGTAGAAGCCATAAAAGCATCTAAATTCAAAATAGTTATCGACACCGTAAATTCAGTTGGCGGTATTGCTCTGCCCCCGCTTTTAGAAGCGCTCGGCGTTGAAACAATTGGTTTATATACAGAGCCAAATGGCCAGTTTCCGCACAATCCGGAGCCTCTGCCCGAACATCTTACCGAATTATCGCGAGAAGTAGTTGAAAACAAAGCAGATCTGGGTTTCGTAGTCGATCCTGATGTAGATAGACTCGCTATTGTAAACGAGGATGGCACTATGTTTGGCGAAGAATATACCTTGGTTGCTGTGGCCGATTATGTTTTGAGCAAAAAGCAAGGGAATACCGTTTCCAATCTGTCCTCAACAAGAGCATTAAGCGAAATTACAGCACATTATGACGGTAAATACCAGGCTTCGGCTGTGGGTGAAGTGAATGTGGTGGCAAAAATGAAAGAAACCGGTGCAGCTATTGGTGGTGAGGGCAATGGAGGCGTTATTTATCCCGAACTACATTATGGCAGAGACTCACTCGTTGGCATTGCCTTATTTCTCAGTCATTTGGCACATAAAAAAATAAGCTGCAGAGCCCTAAGAGCAAGTTATCCCAATTTTTATATGTCGAAAAATAAAGTACTGTTACCCGAGAATGTAAATCCTGACGACATACTGAACAATCTTCAAAAGCAAGTAGATAAAACAACGGTCAGACTAACTACTATTGATGGCGTAAAATTAGATTTTGATACTCAAAAATCCTGGGTGCACATCCGAAAGTCGAACACCGAACCCATTATCCGTATATACTCCGAAGCCACAAGCAGTAAAGCAGCCGATGAATTAGCCAAAGAATATGTGAAAAAAATTCAGGAATTGGTATGAGGTTAAAGGGTTCAAATAAGATCTACAAAATAGCTATGATTTTAAGCTATGCCATAAAACATGAGAAAAAAATTTGGTAATATTTTTAAGCTCACAACTTATTTGTAATCAAGGAGTTAATGCAGAAGAATAAAAATTCAACAAAATGAAAAAAGTAAATTATGTATGAGTTCAGTCAAAAACCGGTCAGACGGATAGATTTATTAAAACTATAAAAATGGACAGCTCACTTACAATTGATTAATGTAGTCGTCCGACCGATTTCGATACAAATTCACCTTTTTATACCGGACTCATTATAAATTACCTTTGCATTGTCTAAAAAATAGTTTTTAGACTGGACTCAAAGATATAATTTTTCAGTTAATGGTCAATCTCATTGACCATTAACAATTCACCATAAACAATTAATTATAGTGTATTATTTTGATAATTTGAATGCATCTGAGCCGGATAGAGAGATTAGCGATAAAATAGCCCAAAGATCAGAGAAAATTTGGGCTGGTTTATCACTCACACATAGCTATTCACAGCAATCCACAGCCATACAAGAAGAAATTCGCTTTAATACTGCACAAAAACTGAAAAATAAACCCGAAAATCTGATATTTTTGTCCGGGATAAAAGAGGCCATTGATTTTTCATTATTCACATATAAGCCCCAGAGGATAGTTAGTGTGGGCTATTGCAGCGAATCAGAGCAAAACTTTTTGCTTCTGAAAAGCACGCAGTTAGAGATAGAATATCAACACTTTTCGATTAATTTTGAAAAAGAGGAAGTTTTAGCATTTCTCGGTGATAAAACAAATACTTTGTTCTATGCACATCATTTTAGTTTATCCGATTTCCGCTTTTTCCCAGTAAAGCAAGCCACAAAAATACTTCATCGTCAGAATTCAAAGCTATTTCTTAATCTTTCCGAAACTATCGGCAAGCTGAAAATAGCCATAAATCATATTCCGGCAGATTATATTTTTGCTTCAGGAAATTTAATCAATTGCCCAAAACACTCAGCTATTGGAATTTTTGAGGACAAGGAATTATTGAAAAAATTGCGTGCTTTTGAAAATCAGGAACTTTATTTAAACCTTTTTTTCTACCAAGCCTTGCAAAAAGCACAAAAAAAACCACAAATTCAGTTTCTTAGCACCTTAAAAGAGGAATTGGAGAGACTAAATATTCCGGCCATTCAAATCTTTTTTAATCAACAACTACCCTGCTATTTAAAGATTCAACTACCTCTCATTAATAGTTTCAGACATCAGTCAATGGCTGTGAAATTTGATTTGGCGCATATTGCAGCCGGATTTGAGACCAATGAAAAAGAAGGGAAATTCATTATTTTCTTTAGTCAATTAGCTACTGTAGAAGAGCCAAGAATACTTATCGAGAAAATTACAAACCTCTTGAAATGGTACACTAAATAGTGATGAATGGTAAATTGTGAATTCCGTTTATCGCTAAATGAAGCTTTTACCGAAGTTGACTCTATTTAATTTCACAATTTTTATTGACAATTCACTGCTAATAAGCTACTTGTTTAACGGCCAGCTATTAAAATTCACCATTTGCCATTCATCATTCACTATTTATAGTTAAATATTTATATATTTGCATCCAAAAATATAAATGAGTTCAGTCTAAAAACCGGTCGGACAAATAAATTTATTAAAAACTGTAAAAATAGACAACACACTTACAATTGATTAATGAAGCCGTCCGACCAATTTCGATGCAAATTCACCTTTTTATACAGGACTCATAAATAAATAAATAAATAAATAAATAATATTATGTCAACTTTACTTACCAATCTAAAGCATTTAACAAGCGAAGCCGATTTTCAAAAGGCAATAAAAGAAAATGAGAACGTAATGGTAATTTGCGGCAGAATGGGGCCTATGTGTGTGCCCGTTTACGATGCCTGCGAAGAAATTGAAAAAGAATATACACATATTCAGTTTTATGATATGCTTTTCGATTTACCCGATTCTCGCATAATAAGAACTTTGCCTGAATGTCAAGGATTTATGGGTTTGCCATTTACCGTATACTTTAAAAACGGAAAAGTGGTAAAAGCTACGAGCAGTATTCAGCAAAAAGAGCAAATTACAGCTATTATAAAAGAATATTTTTAAGCTCCTAAAAATATTTTTTTTTTAAACAGATAAGTCATTCTAGTACATTTTAATGGAAAGTTTTCCAATTTTTTTTGTATTTGATGTTGACTTTTAAGTAAAAAATGAATAGTGAATAGTTTTTATCTTTCACTATTCACTTATATTTGTTCTTCTGTAACTATATTTATCTATTCATGGGTGTTTACTAAAATTAAGTTGTAAAAAAGGAATTAAAGTAAAAAATTATGCCTAAAATATATGACACTATAATTATTGGTGGTGGCCCGGCCGGCCTGACAGCCGGTATCTATCTGAGCAGAGCCAAAGCAAGCGTTTTGATATTAAACGAAGGGATGGCAGGTGGGCAGATGAATTTAACTCATCAGGTAGAAAATTACCCTGGAATTGAAAAGATTAGTGGCTATCTTCTGGCCGCTAATATGAAAAAACAAGTTTTGAATTTTGGTTGCGAGATAAAATCAAATATAAAAATTACTGACTTAGATTTAGAGAGCGAGATAAAATCGGTAATTCTGAGTAAAGGTGAACATTTCAAAGCAAAATCGGTAATTCTTAGTCCGGGAGGACGCTCCAGAACTCTGAATGTACCCGGCGAAAAAGAATTTACCGGGCGTGGTATATCTTATTGTGCCACTTGTGATGGCGATTTTTTTCAGGATAAAGAAATAATCGTTTTGGGTGGCGGGAACTCGGCCTTAGAAGAAGCCAATGAATTAACAAAATATGCTTCTAAAGTTACAATTGTTCATGAATTCGACCATTTTCAGGCCTATAAACATGCCATTGAAAAAGCAAAAGCCAATCCAAAAATCGAATATATATTTGAATCGACTATTGTCGAATTTAAAGGCTCTCAGAAAATTGAAAAGGCAGTTATAAAACAAATTTCGAGTGGTAAACTTACAGAAATGTCTATAGACGGTGCTTTTATTTTCATTGGTTATGTTCCAAATACTGAATTTCTTGCGACTAAAATAGCACGGAATAAATGGGGCGAAATACTTACAAATGAAAAATTGGAGACTACTATTCAAAAAGTGTTTGCTGCCGGCGATGCTAGAGATACTGACATTCGCCAGATTACTACGGCGGTTGCCGATGGAACAAGAGCTGCCATTTTCGCTTTGCAGGCAGTTACTCATTAGATACTATTTATATCTAAAATCAGCTCAGACGGGATTTAAAATCCTGTCCAAGCTAATTATCCAAATGATTGTGAACTAATTATAGAGCTAATTCAGACACAAATTGTGAACCGAAGGATTAAAAGAAAAAACCTAAACTAAGTACCCATTGGTTGGCGCGCGAGTCGAAAGTGCGTGTTTGACCAGCAATCACAACCCCCCCCCCTAATTTACTTAAACCACCTTCGTATTTTAAATCAATAGCAAACTTTTCCAGTAAATCAATTCCTATACCAGCCTGATAGCCCCATGTTGCCTTTTTGAAATCACTTGATGGAGTAATATTTTTAATATTATCCAAAAAAGAATCACTGGAGAGCATCACACTGGCAATAGGACCGGCCTGAACACGAAAAGCAAAGATATCTTCGCCCAGTTTCCAACCTAACATAATAGGTATATCTATCTTCTTAAACTTTTGGTCTTGAAAAGAAGTGCTACCATCAAATAAATTCTTTACTTTAACCTGGCTTCCTGTCGAACTGAAAAGCAACTCCGGCTGAATGTACAACGACATTATTTCAATTCGTCCGATAAGCCCCAAGTGAAAACCTACTTTTGCATTCCCAGCAGTAAATTTCAGACTATCAGAATTATCCGCCTGAATAATTTCATTAATTTTGAATGTAGAGGAATTTAAACCACCACGTAATCCGAATTTTATTTGGGCATTTACTAATTGTCCGATAAAAATCAGAGCTAGAAAAAGAATAAATCGCTTCATAACTATATAATTTATGTTTGTTGTAAGGATAAAACTTTTCTCGTTTTCCACAAAAAAAAAGTATGATAAATATGACCTTTTTAGGCCTCAGTTCGGCATAAAATACTCAAAGAAACTAGTCTCGCTATCGTTTTAAAGATTGAATTTAATACAAATATACTTTGTGATTTTTCTTAGGTAGATGTATTTAAGCTTATTAAATTTTGTAATCTTAACAATAATAAAACGATAAGCCTAATATATACCAATTTTTTGTAGCCAAGATTAAAGCACCTTCTTGGTTTTATCATAAAGCTGTGAAACTTGCATCTTTAAGGGAAACTCGAATGTCTCAAAGTAAAATTAATTATTGATTTTGAATTTTTTTTGGATTTTCATTCAATGTTTATACTTTCGTGGCAATATAAATGTTATTATTTTTTATTTAAAAGAATTAAGTAGTTTATATTTAATTAATTGGATATGCCTTCATCTACAAGGATGTATTATTTAGAAAAAAATAAGTTTGGAAATGAGTGAAATGGAAGAAAATTTAAACCAAGAGGAACATTTTGAAGAAAAAAAACAATCTCAAAATGAAGCTATTGACACCAAGCAAAAGCTTGATAATGAGCAGGATACAAAAGATGATGTTCAGATACAAGAAAATTTATCTGCTGCCGATAAAATTTTAAGGAAATTAGGCAAAGATGAATTACCTATCCTAAAGTCTGAAAAAAGTAAACAAGAAGTTAAAGTAGAACATAAAAGTGAGTCGGAAGAAAAAGACGAGATCGAAAACCTCAAGCTCAAATATCAAAAGCTTGACAGAAGTGAATTAGTTGACAGTTTCAAAGCACTGATGCAAGAAGAAAATATTGACTCAATACGTGAAGATGCCGACTTGATCAAAAACTATTTCTATAAATACAGAAAAGAAGAATTAGCTGTAGCCAAAAATGCCTTTATTGAAAAAGGAGGCGATCCAGAAGAATTTGTTTTTGAAGATGCTTTAGAACTACAATTCAAGGAGATACAAAATATATATCGCGACAAACGTGCTGAGAAGCAAAAAAGAAGCGAAGCAAACAAACAAGCAAATTATGAAGCCAAATTGCTTGTTATCGAAGATTTGAAAGCTCTAGTAAACAGCACAGAGTCACTGAATGAAACTTTTAGTGCTTTTCGCGAGATTCAGATAAAATGGAATGAAATTGGTCAGATACCACAGACCAAATTAAAATCTTTGTGGGAAACCTACCATCATCATGTACAGCAGTTCTATGATTATGTAAAGATTAATAAAGAGCTGAGAGATCTAGATTTGAAAAAGAACCTTGAAGCCAAAATAAAATTATGTGAAAGTGCAGAGCAACTTATTCTTGAAGAAAAAGTAGTGAAAGCTTATCGTGAATTGCAAGAACTACATTTGCGCTGGCGCGAGATTGGCCCTGTACCAAAAGAAAATAAAGATGAAATTTGGGAGCGATTTAAGGAAGCTTCTACCAAAATAAATAAACGACATCAAGATTATTTTGAGAGTCTTAAAGATGAACAACTTAACAATCTTAAGGCTAAAACATTGATTTGTGAAGAGGTAGAAAGGATTGTGTCCTTAGATTTACGCTCTCCAAAAGAGTGGGACGAAACATCCAAAGAATTAATAAAACTTCAGGACTTATGGCGAGCTATTGGTTTTGCTCCCAAAAAGGACAATAATTTAATCTATAATCGCTTTAGAAAAGCTTGTGACGCTTTTTTTGACAAGAAAAGAGATTATTTCTCTGAACACCGGCAAAATCAAACCGAAAATTTGGAAAAGAAAACGGAACTTTGTATGCGAGCCGAAGCACTCAAAGAAAGTTCTGATTGGAAAAAAACCACAGAAGCTTTAAAAAAATTACAGCGAGACTGGAAAGAAATAGGTCCTGTTCCCCGTAAAAATTCAGATGAAATATGGCAGCGATTTAGAGCCGCTTGTAATTTTTTCTTTGAAAGAAAAGAAAATCATTATAAGGAAATTGAACAAGAACAGATAGAAAATCTACAAGCCAAAGAAGCATTAATTAATAGGCTGGAAAATATAGCTACTAAGGAATTAGGAGATGAGGAGCGTTTGAAAGAATTGCGTGAAATTCAGAACGAATGGTCTAAAATCGGATTTGTGCCTTTGGCTCAGAAAAATGAAATACAAAATAAATATAGAGAGATTATTAATAAATATTATGATAAACTTGATTTAAGTGATAGTAAAAGAAGCGCTATCAGTTTAAAATCAAAATTAGAAGATTGGACTCAACATCCGCGCGGAGCAGAAAAAATCAGTAATGAGAGAGATAAATTAGCCTCACGAATACAAAAACTCAGAAATGATATTGCACTTTGGGAAAATAATATCGGTTTTTTTGCGAAATCAAAAAATGCTGAAGCAATGATTCAAAATTTTACTAAAAAAATTGAAAATACGAAACAATCGCTCAAAGAATTAATTGATCAAATTAAAATGATTGATAATTATAATAAAAAAGCTTAAAATAATTGTAAAATTTAGAGTAGAGGTGAGAATGTCTATTCTTATCTCTACTTTTGTTTTTTAAATATTTAATAAAGTAAATTTTAAATAATGTATTTTGGCATCTACTAAGTATATTTTTGTAACCGGAGGAGTTACGTCCTCTCTGGGAAAGGGAATAATTTCAGCTTCTCTTGCTAAACTATTGCAGTCGAGGGGATATTCTGTTACGATACAAAAATTAGACCCTTATCTGAATATTGATCCTGGTACCTTAAATCCTTATGAACACGGCGAATGTTATGTAACAGATGATGGTGCTGAAACAGATTTAGACCTAGGACATTACGAACGTTTTTTAAATGTTCCTACTTCTCAAGCCAATAATGTAACCACTGGGAGAATTTATCAGGCAGTTATTAATAAAGAACGTAAAGGAGATTATTTAGGTAAAACAGTTCAAATAATTCCACATATAACCGATGAAATCAAATATCGAATTAAATTAGTTAGTAAGAAAAATAAGTTTGATGTAGTTATCACCGAAATTGGTGGAACAGTTGGGGATATAGAGTCTTTGCCTTATGTAGAGGCTGTCAGGCAATTACGCTATGATTTAGGTCATCAGAATACACTGGTTATCCATCTTACCTTAGTTCCTTATCTTGCCGCTTCCGGCGAATTAAAAACTAAGCCTACACAACATTCTGTGAAAATGTTGCTAGAAAATGGGGTACAACCCGATGTTTTGGTGCTACGCACCGAGCATCCGCTAAATAAAGATATACGCAAAAAAGTTGCTCTTTTTTGTAATGTGAGTATAGATGCAGTTGTCGAATCTATTGATGTATCAACAATCTACGAAGTCCCCCTGAAAATGAAAGAAGAGGGATTAGATAAAATTACATTACAAAAATTAGGCTTAGACGAAAAGCGCGAACCAGATTTAAAGCGCTGGAGAGCCTTTTTGAAGCGTTTAAAAAATCCTAAACATAGCGTAAATTTAGCCCTTGTAGGTAAATATGTTGAATTGCCTGATGCATATAAATCTATAACTGAATCATTTATACATGCAGGTGCAGCGAATGAGACCAAAGTAAATGTTGAATGGCTTCATTCTGAAAAGCTAGTAGAAACAAATTATTCCGACAGATTAAAAGATTTTGATGGTATATTAGTTGCTCCCGGCTTTGGTCATAGAGGTATAGAAGGAAAAATTCTTGCTGCTAAATATGCCCGTGAGAATAAAATTCCATTTCTAGGGATTTGTCTTGGGATGCAATGCGCCGTAATCGAATTTGCCCGTAATGTATTGAATTTAGAAGATGCACACTCTACAGAGATGTATAGAAACACACCGCACCCAGTTATTGATATTATGGAGGAACAAAAGGCCGTTACCGAATTGGGTGGAACCATGCGATTAGGAGCCTATGCCTGCGAACTAACCGAAAATAGCAGAGCCTTTGAAGCATACAATAAAAAAGAAATTTCTGAGAGGCATAGGCATCGATACGAATTTAATAATTATTATCTGGAAATGTTTCAGGATGCAGGTATGAAGCCTACCGGACGCAACTCTGAAACAAATTTGGTAGAAATAATGGAAATTCCTGCACACCCTTGGTTTGTTGGCGTACAATTTCATCCCGAATATAGTAGTACAGTGTTAAACCCACACCCTATTTTTAAAGGGTTTGTAAAAGCAATGTTTAAATATAAAGAAACTAAAAAATAAAAATGGATAAGAATACAATTTACGGCTTAGTAATGATAGGTGTTATTCTGATTGGTTTTCAGTATTTTTCTACCAATCAGGCAAAAAAGAATTTTGATAACGAGGTAATTACAGCCGATTCCTTGTTTAAGGCAGCGAATTATACCGAGGCAAAAAAAGCCTACGAAAAGGCAGCACAGTACAATCCGAAATCACCGTATCCTAAGCAGCAATTAATAGTAATTGCAAAAGAAACAGGTAATTATGCTGAGCCTAGTACTCAGAATAATCAAAAGAAGACCCCTCAAAACTCTCAGGGGAAATCGGCTAACAAAAAAATTAACGCAATTAGTGATACAGCTGTTCATAGTGCCGATTATGGCCTATTTGAACATAACAATACTAAAGAAAAGCTTTTCACTTTAGAAAATAATAAAGTAAAAATTACTTTTACAAATAAAGGAGCTAAGCCGCTGAAAGTAATGCTAAAAGAATATAAAACCTATACTCAGCAAGATTTATATCTTTTAGATGGAAAAGGAAACTTTATGGCCTTGAATTTTTATGCGGATAACAAACCAATATCTACTGATAATCTGTTGTTTAATTCTATGGCCGAAGCAGATAGTATAGTGGTTGATTCTACAAAAAAAAGCATTAAGTTCCGGCTTTATGCCGATTCCAAACGATATATTGAATTTGTATATACCTTGTTGCCTGATGAGTATATGTTAAAATTCAATGTCAATTTTATTGGGATGAATGATATAATTGCGAAGAATGTCAATTTTGTTGATTTATACTGGCGAAGCTTTGCGCCTGCTCACGAGCGTGGACGAAATTGGGAAGAACAAAACACGACTATTTATTATCAGTACTATAAAGATCAAGTAGATTATCTTAGTGAGCGCTCTGACGAAAAAGATGCCGATTTCACAACGCGTGTTAAATGGATAGCTTTTAAGCAGCAGTTTTTCAGTTCTATATTAGTAGCCGACAAATATTTTGAAGAAGGAAAAGTACAATACAAAAAGATAGAAGAAGAGCAAGACCCCGAACATCTTATGGAATTCTATTCCGAATTGAGTATTCCTTACAATCCTTTGCAGGATACAACTTTGGGCTTTAAATTTTATTTTGGGCCAAATAAATATTCTACCTTAAAAGAGTACAATACGATACTAGGAGATAAGAGTGAGAATCTCCAAACAGAGCATCTGGTTCCTTTGGGCTGGACTATATTCCGCTGGATAAATAAATGGGCAATTATTCCACTTTTTAATTTTTTAGGTACTTTTATAACGAATTACGGCTTAATCATTCTGATAATGACTGTTTTAATTAAGCTTGTATTATTTCCGTTTACCTATAAATCTTATGTATCTTCGGCACGAATGAGGGTTTTGAAGCCCGAAATTGATGCCATTAATGCAAAAATACCTAAAGACAAAGCCATGGAGCGCCAAAAAGCGACAATGGCACTATATAAAAAAGCCGGAGTGAATCCTATGGGAGGTTGTTTACCTATGGTATTTCAGTTTCCTATACTGATTGCCCTGTACCGTTTTTTCCCTTCCTCCATTGAATTACGACAGAAGTCATTTCTTTGGGCTACCGATTTATCCACCTATGATTCTATTTGGCATCTCCCATTTCAAATCCCAATGTATGGCGATCACGTGAGTTTATTCACACTCCTTATGGCTATCGTTATGGTTATTAGTACTAAAATGAATGCCTCGCAAATGGAAGGTTCTTCTAACCAAATACCCGGAATGAAAACCATGATGTACATGATGCCTTTAATGATGGTGGTTTGGTTCAATAACTATTCGGCCGGTTTGAGTTACTACTATTTTCTTTCTACCTCAATTACCATTTTACAGACCTATTTCATCCGTAAAACAGTGAATGATGAAGAAATTCTACGCAAAATTCATGAAAACAAGAAAAAACCGGTTAAAAAATCTCGATTTCAGGAACGGATGGATAAATTACAAAAACAACAGGCCAAGAATAAAAAAAGATAATACGAAATTAGCCTTTCGCAAATAATTAACTCTGACAGGCTTTTAAACCCTGCCAGAGTTTTTTTTTATAAATTAATACTAACACATAAGTTTATTTCAGTTTTTTAAAACATAATTGTAATTATAAATACAATTTATCTGGTTAATCGTAATTATTTTTGGTAAATTACTTATTAATCGAAATTATTTTCATACTTTTGATTTGAATTTATAAGAAGATAAAATGGAAGTAAGCGACACTCAGAAGAGCTTTAATTTAGACGAAATAGATAAAAAAATTCTTGGTTATTTACAAGAAAACGCAAGGATGCCTTTTTTGGAGGTAGCCAAAAAATGTGGAATTTCTGGTGCAGCCGTCCACCAGCGGGTACGAAAATTAGAAGAGTCAGGAGTATTGCGAGGTTCAGCTTTCAGAATAAACCCCCGAGCATTAGGTTTCGATTTTTGTGCATTTGTAGGTGTTTACCTCAATAGTGCTCAAATTTATCCAAAAGTAGTGGCTCGCCTAGAGGACATTCCTGAAATAGTGGAAGGCTATTTTCTTACCGGACATTATTCGCTTCTACTTAAAATTTATTGTAAAAACAATGCCCATTTAATGGAAATTTTGATAAATACCATTCAGAATATCCCCGGAGTAGAGCGTACAGAGACCTTTATATCACTGGATCAGCCAATAATGCGTAAAATTCAAATATAAACTTAAAAACAAAAAATATGAAATTCGATCCAGCAAGAGCAATTCAAAATTTACACCAATTTGGTGAATTCGGAGGAGCAAACCCTTCAATTACAGATTCTTCAACATTTACATTCCTTGGCGAAGGTTCTATGGAGGCAACCTTTCATGGCGAAACAGAAGGCTGTTTTCTATATTCGCGCCACTGGAACCCCACAAATAAATATTTGGCTGATGCACTCGCTGCCATGGAGCAGACAGAAGAGGCCTGGGTTACAGGTTCGGG
>CAYQXT010000054.1:0-13713 GCA_964421365.1 uncultured Bacteroidaceae bacterium | reverse complement strand
GTAATCTGCATAACCATCGCTCAAAGCAGTAACTAATTTTACTCCTTCGGTTAATCCTAAATTTAGCGTTAGGGGTAAATAAAGAATAATACTATCACCTGAATTTAAGTTTATATTGTCTGAATATGCATCGGAATACAAGTGCGTTTCGGATTTAACCCCTTCGATATAAGCAAGATATTTAACTTCATCAATTACGGCATCGCGTTTATCCATGTTTTTTACTCTACACCTAACTTTCATGTTGAAAGTGTAACTTGACAATCCATTGATTGCATAATTACCTGAAATACTGTCTATTATTACTTCCGGTTGTTCGAAAAAATCTTCATAACCCACGTCCACTTTTGCTTTTCCTGTAACATTGAGAGGAAGGCTAAATAAATTTACTATCGGCTCGTCTATATGAAAGATTCCGGTAGCCGTATAATCCACTTCATTACCGGCATCAAACTGAGTTAGTAATTCGGCAGCATCGTTTGTTGAGAGAGTTAGTGGCAAGGAAAGTTCAAGCGGAACGTCGGTTTTTAGTGTTTTGTCAATTTGAGAATATTCTTCGCTTGAAACAATTTCTCCCATAGTAACCTGATACGTAACGTCTTTTATGTCAGCTTCTCTCGAATCATTGTTGCTAACTGATAGATTAATAGTTAAATAAGTAGAATCACCTTTAAGTTCGGTAAGTGAGTATCCGGTAACTTCTACAGAAGGTTGCTCGAATAATTTGTCCTTTTTGCATGAAAATAGTGTAAATATTCCAATTATAAAGACTGTGCTGATAATAAGTTTCTTTCTCATACTATTTTTTTTTAATATACACTTTTTCTATAAATTTACAAGTTAACACCACGTTAATTTTTTATTTTCCACGAAGACCTTAAGTTACAGTTTTAGATATTTAAAAAATTAGTATAAAAAATTGCCTTTTGAAATTAGTCGTATTTCAGAGTTTTTGTAAGGGTAAATTTACAACTAAAAGAGTATCCCTTTTACGTATTTGGCAATGGCAAGAGAGGCAGTTAATCCGGGCGATTCCATCCCAATTAGATTTATAAAGCCGGAAAAGCCTCGCTTCGACTCTTCCTGAATATAAAAATCTTTGAAACTTTCACCTTCTTTCTGAATTTTAGGTCGGATGCCTACCATTTCGGGTGATAGGTCATTGAGTTCAAGAAAGGGCAGAAATTTTTTGGCAGCCTCATAAAAAGCCTGTTTTTTATCAGGATTTACCCTGTAATCATAGATATTATCTTGCTGATATTCAGCATCTGGTCCAAGTTTCAGGCCACCGCCAAAGTCTATGGTAGAGTGAATGCCTAAACCAGCCATATTGGGCAGAGGAACTGGATAAATTAAAGCATGTACGAGCTTATTTTTAGGTGGATTTATTCGGAAATATTCTCCTTTACAAAACTGAATGCGCAGCGCTTCATCCTTAATTCCGAGCATGGCAGCTACTCTGTCGGCCTCTAAACCGGCGGCATTAATCACATATTGGCTCGTAAACGAAAAATTATTTCCGTCTGCATCCTTAATGTGTAGTTTATATGTTTCATTTTTGAACTCAATTTTTTTTAAATCAGAATGATATGAGAATTCTATACCATTGATTATAGATAAACTTTCGAGTCTTTTCATATAGCCAGACGCATTTATTACGCCGGTATTGGGCGAGAAGAGTCCTTTTATGGCTTTTACATGGGGTTCTTTTTCGTTTACTTCTTTTCCTGAAAGCAGTGTCATATTACCCACACCATTAGCCTTGGCTTTTAGTTTAATTGCTTTTAGTTGCTCGGCTTCTTCCTGATTGGTCGCAACAATAAATTTCCCACAATTCAAATGCTCAACTTCATATTTTCGACAAAAATCATAAAGCAATTTGTTTCCTTTTACGCATAATTTGGCTTTCAGACTGTTTTGTGGATAATAGATCCCGGCGTGAATAACCTCACTGTTTCGACTGCTCGTTTCCTGTCCAAACTTTTTATGCCGTTCAATGACGAAGATGTCGTTGTAATCTTTTGATAATTCGTTCGCTATTGCCAAGCCAATTACGCCTGCACCAATTATCGTTATGGAAATATCTGCCATTTATTTTAGTCGCTTTAAATTTTTTTATAATTAATAATTCATATCACAAATTAACAGGATTTTTTACTTTAATGCAAGATTCTATATAATATTGATAAGAACTCTGCCAAAATTAATTGTATATTTATTAATTGAAAAGAAATCTTCACTTTCCAACGTGTGTTAGCACTTGGAAATGTCTAAACACCAAACGAGCATAGGGTATAGGACTATAGTCCTATTGGTCTTATCTTATATTTTAAGATTAACCACATTTCTTTAATTGTGAATTCCATTACCCATTAAATTATATTGAACCATATTAGTTATTTTAGAACATTTTAGTGAAAATTTTCTATCTGAATTTATCCTAACCCGCTTTTGAAGTTTGTATGTGTTTCTTGATAACTTACTGCCTTTTTTAAATAAGCAAAATATAGTATACAAAATACGATATCGGAAGGACATAAAAAAAATGTTAAAATAAATAAAATATTTGGATTTTCTGACTAAAAAACGTTTTCTTTGCAAACGTAAAAAATGACTAAAAAACGTATTTGGTAAAAAACATTTTAATTTGTTGAAAATTTGTTAGATAAGGCTTGTGCAGCCTATTTTTTTAGAAGAATAATTGACTATAAAACTCAAAACGTACAAAAAAAGAAATTACTTATGGAAAAATTTGTAAAAACAGTAGTAAAATTAAGATGGCTGGTAGTTCTCAGCGTATTAGCTCTAACTGTTTATTTGGGCTACAACATCAAAGGTATAAAAATTAATTCGGATTTGATTAGTGCCTTGCCGGACAACGATCCGGCAGCAAAATTATCAAAAGAAGTGGGCGATAAATTTGGAGGAAACGCCACTTGTTACATTGCCTACGAAACCGACAATGTTTTTAAGCCCGAAGTCATGGAGGAGATCAAAGCCATTACCGACAGTATCAAAGATTTAGATGGCATTTCATCGGTAACCAGCTTAACAAATGTAATTGAGATTAAAGGAAGCGAATGGGGATTAGATATTGGTAATCTGGTAGATGAATATGAGTTACCCAAAACTAAGGCTCAATTAGATAGCCTCAAACAGCGTATTTTCAGCAAGGATATGTATCGTGGCTCACTGGTTTCTGAGGATTCTAAAGCCACTCTTATTATGGTTACTATAATGGATGATGCAGATAATCAGAGTGTTGCTAAAGCCTTGAAAGCCAAGGTAGGCTCTGTGAAAGTGGGTGCTAAACTATTTTACGGAGGCTTACCATTCGTGATGAACGATGTTTCTGACCTAATTGTGAGCGATATAAAGCATCTTTTACCGATTACTTTTATTATTATTTTATTTGTTTTATATCTAAGTTTCAAATCATGGCGCGGTGTGGTTCTGCCGGTACTATCGGCTTCTATCGCAATAATCTGGACTATGGGACTAATGAACCTATTGGGCTACCAGATTACCTTGGTGTCTAATACTATTCCTATTTTGCTTCTGGCTGTAGGTACAGCCTATAGCATACACGTGGTCAACCGAGTGAACGAATGTACAGAAACAGAGCCTAAGCAGATAATTATCAAAGCGTTATCCTATATTATTATCCCTGTAATTTTGGCTTCCTTAACCACTGTAATCGGATTTCTATCCTTTGTTTTCGGAGCTTACCTGACGATTATCCGTGATTTTGGAATTTTTACGGCTCTCGGAGTATTTTTTGCCCTTGTTCTGGCCGTTTTCTTTGTGCCGGCTCTTTTAGCCATGTTCCCCAAATCGTTAATTAAAAAAGAAAACAAGCAAAAACAGACTAAAGAATCAAAGATAAATACTCTTATTATTAATCCTTTGACACGCTCTGTATTAACACATACCAATAAAACATTACTCGTTTGGGGCTTAATTCTGGTCATTAGTATAGTCGGAGTTTATAGAATAGAGCGTAAAGTTAATATGCTGGATTATTTCAAAAAAGACAATCCTACGCGTATTGCCGAGGATATTCTGAAAAAACAGTTTGGGGGTTCTGAACCTGTTCATGTCGTTTTTAAGGGCGATATTCAAAATCCGATAATTCTGAAAAAAATGCTGGAAACGGAAGCTTATATGAAAAAAAGCCCGTATATAGAACATACTCAATCGGTTGCCGATTTAATCAAAGAGATGAACGATGTGATGGGCGAAGGAAGCAAAATTCCGGCTGAACGAGCAAAAATTGAGCAATTATGGTTTCTTTTAGACGGTCAGGATATTATGCCACAGCTTGTTTCTGATGATTTGCAGGAAGGCATTATTCAAAGTCGTTTTTCTAGTGCCGACAGTAAGGATATGAAAGTATTTGTGGACTACATGAACAAGTATCTTGCAGCTAATCAAGGCAAAGATTTTAGTATAGAAGTTACCGGCATGCCGGCAGTATATGTGAGTATGGACAAAAGTCTTATAGAGAGTCAGTTTAGTAGTCTTGTCATTGCTGTCCTTTTAGTTCTTGTGATTGTAGGAATTATCTTAAAATCTTTTAAACAGGGCTTATTTGCCACTATTCCCGTTTTGGCTACCATTGTTATTCTGTTTGGTTTTATGGGTTTGGTAGGTATTCCTTTGGATATTGCTACGGTCTTGGTTGCCAGCGTGGCACTAGGTATAGGTATAGACTACTCTATTCATATCATAACACACTATAATCATGAACTGAAAGCTAGTAAAAATCCTTATACAGCACTGGAAAATACGCTAAAAGTAAGTGGTAAAGCAATTGTTATCAATGTTTTGTCGGTAGCTGCCGGTTTTATTGTGCTGACATTCTCTCAAATAGTTCCACTTCAAAATTTTGGACTGCTTGTTTCGCTTAGTATGATTGGCTCAGGAATGGGCGCACTTACCCTACTTCCTGTGGTATTACTTATGAGTGGAAAAAGAAAATTTGCTCTTAAAGAGCAAAAAGTCAAACTTAAAAATTAGAAAAATAAAGTAATATGCTTGAAGAATAGGCTTTTGCTTATGCTTCAAGCGTTCAGAATCAGAAATCAGATTAAAGTATAAATAATTAAAAATTAAATTAAAATGAAAAACGTAAAATTAGTAATTGTAGTAGTAATGGCTGTATTCTTCTCCGTAAATGCAGCAGTGGCACAAGATGCTAAGCAAATTTTAAAAAATGTAGATGAGTTAATGTTTGCGCCAAAGGACGAAATTGCACATGCCAAGATCACTTTGATAGACAAAAAGGGGAATAAAAAAACTCGGGAAGCTGATATTAAGCGTAAAGGGATTAATAAAATGGTTTTTCGTTTTACAGCACCTTCTTCACAAGCTGGTATTGCTTTCTTAAATTTGCCAAATGACATTATGTATTTGTATATGCCTGCTTTTGGTAAAGAACGCCGTATTGCCAGCCATGTAAAAAGTCAAAAATTTGCCGGAACAGATTATTCTTATGAGGATATGGAATCTAAAACTTTGGCAGAGCGTTATACTCCAAAATTTGTAAAAACAGAGGGAACCAATTATGTATTAGAGCTTAAACCTAAATCCAATTACAAATCACAATATTCTAAAATACTGCTTTATGCTGATAAAACAAATCATTATCCGGTAAAACAAGAATATTTTGACCGTGGCGGTAAAAAAGTGAAAGTTGGAAACACTGATTTTGAAAAAGTAGGTAAATATTGGCATGCTAAAAAAGTTACACTCAAAGATTTGAAAACGAATCATACTACAATCTTAGAAAGTACTAAGGTTAAATATGACACAAATTTGAGTGATAACGAATTTACTGTTCGTAAATTAAAATCATGAAATAATTGTAAATTATTTTGTTGCAAAAAAATAATAAAGTATTAAATCCGCAAAATTTGACAGATTTAAGTTGATATATAGCATATTATTCCAATATATTTATACCTTTTTGGGTGAAAAACTGTCAAATTTATATTCTTTCAAACAATAGTTTAAAAAAAGTCTTACGGATTTTAGGTAATGTATAAGAGAGACCTTTCAGCATCGCAACAGTGACCTAAAAGTGTCATTTAATTATCAATCAAAAATAATTAGAAATGAAAAAAATAGCATTAATTATAAGTAGCCTGTTGATTATAGTAAATTTTTCAATGGCACAAGAAAATCCTTTAAAAATAAAAGGTGAATTAACCAGTGATCAACGTATCCTGACCAAAAATGATAACAACTGGGCTTGGAACGAAAACCGTTTAGACTTGCAAATTGAGAAGAAAGTAGGTTCACAAACCAAATTTTATAGCGAAATATGGTTGCGTAATCTCGGCTTACCACAGCTTAGTACCCCAACGGATTTGTTCAATAAAAATATTGTAAGTCCTTATAATACAGATATTCGTGAGGCTTATGTGCAAATATCCGATTTTTTGGTTTCAAATCTGGATGTTAAATTCGGGAAACAGCGTATCACATGGGGAACAGCTGATAAATTAAACCCTACTGATAATATAAATCCATATGATCTGGAAGATATTTTGGATTTTGGTCGTCACAATGGAAGCATTGCATTAAACGCGCAATACTATTTTAACAGTGATTTTTCATTGCAGGCTGTTTATTCGCCCTTTTTTCAGCCGGCGAATTTACCCGTAGGAATGTTTAGTGAAATTCTGAACCCAAGTCCTAAGTTGCCACAAGGCTTAACTTTAGCAAAGATGAGTAGTAGCTTACAGATGCCTGCTGCTAATTTAAAAGACGATGCCACTGCCGCGGTGAAATTTAAAGGATTTGCCGCTGGATTTGATTTTTCTTTGAGCTATGTTTATGGATACGATGGTTTGCCAGTAGTTCATAATACAATTCTTACACCACTGGATATGAGTGGAAACGTACAATTAGACGTGAATATGAACTATTTCCGTCAACACATTTTTGGGGCTGATTTGGCCGGAAGTATTGGGAGTTTTGGTATTTGGGCAGAAGCAGCCGCTTTCCTCCCTACTGATGAAGTTCATTCAACTACTGATGTCTCAGCTCTTTATCCTACGTCCCCTGTTCCGGTATTCAAAGATAGCTTGCTGCTCGACAAAAAGCCTTATGTTAAGTTTGTTTTGGGTACAGATTATTCTTTTGGCGATGGAACTTATGTGAATTTACAGTATTTGCACGGCTTTTTAAACGAGCGTGGTGCCGACAATCTGAATGACTATTTCTTACTTCGTACCGAGCATAAATTCTTCGATGATAAGCTCAAAATCACTCCACTTTCTGGTGCTTTCGTAGTTTCCGATTGGAACGATGTGAAAAATAATTATGCAGTGATGTATGTGCCTGAAATCAGCTATCAGGCTACCGATAATGCACAAATAACCATTGGTGCTTATATTTTCGATGGCAAAGGAAGCAATATGTTTGCCGGATTGGGTGATTACAGTATGGCAACTTTTAAGTTGAAATACAGCTTTTAAGTAATTACTAACTATTAAGTAGTGTTCGGCTATAAAGTCAATACATATTTTTTATCCATGAATTACGCACGAATAATTTCTATTGTGCAAAACTGCGCTGTTCGGCTCAGGCTGTGCCTGAGTCGTTAATATTCTTTCAGACTTAGCCTGAATAATAAATAGGATAAAGGTAAAAACTTTGCCGAACAGTGACTTTATAGATGCACACTAATTATTAATGCTGTACAATAATAATTATATGTAGCAAGGGCTTCACTTTTAATGAAGCCCTTGCTTTTGATGCCACAACTCATATCGAATTGGAATAATTTTAGAACTTTGTTTAGCTTTTTAAAATAATTTACGTACATTTGATAAAAAAGTATGGAAAATCTTATCTCAATAAAAGCAATAAATGATTTTACTCATGTCCTATTAGAGGGAGATTTCAATTCAGCACGTCAGCAGATAGATTTTATCATAAAATCTCGAGTCAGGACAGAAGATATCTATGATCAGTTTATAAAGCAAAGTCTTTATGAAATAGGCCAGCTGTGGAAAAAAAGGAAAATCTCAGTAGCAAAAGAATATCTATCGACTGCTGTTGTAGAAATTTTGCTGAGTGAATTTTATCTGAATTTTTCATATCCGAATAATTTGCTAAAATCGGTAGTTGTTGCCTGCGTGGAGAATGAATATCATCAGATAGGCTTAAGTTCAGAGCAAAGTAAGGAGTTAAGCCAATACAAGTCTCTTTACTATTTTGAAAATAGTTATTCCCTTTCGGAATACCATAGTAATTAATTTTGAATTTTTAGGTAAAAAATGTGAATCCTAATTTAATGATAAGCATGTTGACTAATTGGACAACGGAAGTAGATGGAGCTATATTTAATAGTGAGTTACACTATATGGCAGTGCTGAATACCCAAGGAGAGGTTTTATTTGCAAACAAAGTAATGCAGTCTTTTTTCGACAAAGATGGGGTGGATACATTTACCCAGCCCACATTTAAGGATTTAATAAGAAAGAATTCTAAGCAGGTGTTGATTTATGAGGGAATATTAAGTATTTGTGGATTTGATAATTTGAATACTTCATTTAACGCCAAAGTCTATAAAAAAGAAAATGAGCTACTTATCCTTGGAAGTATAGATTTTAATGAGCTAGATAATGTAAATAATCGCTTAGTAGAGCTTACCAGCGAGCTGAGTAATATGCAGCGTCAATTATATTCAGAAAAAGAAGAATTAAAGAGGCTTGATACTGAATTGCAGTTAAAGAACAAGGAGTTAAAGGAATTACTCCTCACTCGCGATAAATTCTATGCCATTATTTCGCATGATTTACGTAGTCCCTTTCTGGCTATTCTTGGATTTGCCGAGATGATAGAAAATAAAGCCAAAGCAAATGATTTTTCAAATATTGCTTATCTGAGTACTGTTTTGCATAAAGCGGCTAAGTTGAGTTTTAATTTACTTGATAATTTGCTACATTGGTCTCGTTTGCAAAGAAATAAGATTAAGGTTAATAAGCAGGAGGTCGATTTGCAAGCATTATTTCAAGAGGTACTAGAATTATATCAGGCCAATGTGCTGGAAAAAGAAATCAGGCTAAGTAATCTAGTAGAAAAGGGAAGTTTTATTGATAGCGATAAGAATATTCTAAAAGCAATTATCCGCAACCTTTTGTCTAATGCTACAAAATTCACAAACAAGGGAGACAATATTGAAATTGGAGCTAAAAAATCAATCTCAGAGTTAATTATATGGGTGAAAGATAATGGGGTTGGAATGACTGAGAACGAGGTGAAAAAATTATACAATGTAAATACTCATTTTACTAAATTTGGAACTGAAAACGAAATGGGGTATGGAATAGGATTAATAGTTACACATGGGTTCGTTCAAAAGCTAAATGGCCGGATTTGGGTGGAGAGTAAAAAGCAAGAAGGATCAACTTTTTTTGTTGCCCTACCGTTTTAAGTAAAGTAAAACCTGAAATAATTGTAAATGGTTGATGCTGAGCTGTTGATGCCGTTCTACGAGTGCTATCTTGCAATTCTCAAATCTCGACTTTCGACTCACAAATTCTAAAGTTCATTAACCATTGACAATTCACCATTAATAATTATTTTGTACTTTTGTATAAGCAAAACTTCCGTTTAAAAATAGAAAAATATGAAACAGATAGCAATAATTAATGGTCCTAACCTAAACCTTTTGGGTAAACGTGAGCCTGAAATTTACGGCAGCATTAGTTTTGAAGATTTCTATAAAGAGTTAAGCGATGATTTTCCCGAAATTAGCCTGGAATATTTTCAGAGTAACCACGAGGGCGATATTATTGACTTTATTCATAAGGTAGGCTTTAGCACCGATGGTATAATCTTGAATGCAGGAGCTTATACGCATACTTCGGTAGCTATTGCGGATGCTATAAAAGCTGTAAAAGCACCGGTAATTGAGGTGCATATCTCTAATATTTTTTCGCGGGATGGTTTTCGAAAACAATCTTATATTTCACCCGTTTGCAAGGGGATTATCAGCGGCTTTGGCTTAGATTCCTACCGCTTAGCTATAGAAAGCCTTAAATAGAAATCAGAATTTAGGAATCAGGATTTTGGATTTGAAAAAATTAGCT
This sequence comes from uncultured Bacteroidaceae bacterium, assembly GCA_964421365.1. GTDB lineage: Bacteria > Bacteroidota > Bacteroidia > Bacteroidales > DYOH01 > CAYQXT01. Next base: position 3,607 of record CAYQXT010000054.1, on the reverse strand, counting down.
TGTAATTCAGTTCAATAGACTTTTCAAGGTGCTTGCACTTGGAAACATCCATTTCTGAGTCAATAGTTTGAAAAAATTATGTAAACTGCTGTATTCTAATTATGAGAAATGAGCTTATTGTACTAATATGTCAAATATCAAAACTTTGCGACTTACTGGTTTTGTGAAAACATAAAATTAACGAAGTGTTCTTGTTAGAACAGCCTAAGTAATTTGTAATTATTAATTAATCATTAATTTAAAGCCAGTTTTTTCGTTTAAAGTAGTACAAGGTGCCCAAAGAAGATAAAAGCATTAGTGCAATCGAAATAGGGTAGCCTGCTTCCCATTGTAATTCCGGCATATAACGGAAGTTCATTCCATAAATACTGGAAATAAGAGTTGGCGGGAGGAAGATTACAGATAATACGGTGAAAATTTTAATAATTTTATTTTGCTCACTATTGATAAAACCGAGGATGGTATCTTGTAGATATTCAAGGCGTTCAAAGCTGAATTTGTTGTATTCGAGCAGCGAGAATATATCTTTTATTAAAATACGCATCTGTTCCGATATTCGGCGCGGAAAACGGGAGCTTCTGATGATGCTCGATATGATACGTTGTTTGTCGATAATACTTTCTCGAAGCACCATAGATTGTTCTTGTAATTCGTTTATCTTAGCCAGTAGTTCCTCGTCAAAATCCTTATTTATAACTCGTTTAGAGATATAGTTAATTTTTTTAGTTACATTTTCTAATAAGTCTGCTTCGTAATCTATTCTGATAGCCCAGAGTTGAGACATAACATCAAAACCCGATTTGGGTAACTGATGTGAAATCATTAATTTTCTTTCTGTTTCGTCAAATGTAAAATAATTATATTGCCGTAGCGTGATTAATACATCCTTACTAAGCATAAGAGAAACAATGTCAGAAATAAAGTTGTCATCACTATCTAATGACGCAAAGTTTGTATTCATTATAATAAAATCTAAAGTCTCAGAATAACGGGAGCTACTTTCAATTTCTTCTAATTCTCTTTCACTTTTAAAATCAAAATAATAGAAACTTTCAATTACATCTTTAATGAGTTCACCCGGATTCATCAGATCAATCCATATCACTTCGTTTCGTTTGGATTTTAGAATTTCCAGATTATTGGAAATTTCAAGTCCTTTGTCTGTTTTATAGTAAATTTTTGTTTTGTGCATGTGATTGACATTAATCTCATTAACTAGTTTTTAAATTAGATATATGGAAATTCTTAACTTGTGCACAAGATAAAACTTTTCTACAAAATTTAGCAAATTTATTTCCACGAGCGTAGGAAAAACAGCGACATGATACCAAAAATTTCTAATCGTCCCAGTAACATGTCGATAGAAAGAATGAATTTCCCTGCATCGGGGATAGTGCTAAAATTTCCTAAGGAACTCACTGTTGAGAATCCGGGACCAACATTTCCAATAGTTGCAGCCGTAGCCGAAAAGGCCGACATAATATCCACATTCATAGCTGTTAATAAAAGTGTGGAAAAGAAGATAATAAAAAGGTAAAAGACAATAAAAATCATGGTTTGACGCTCAACTTGTTCGGTGATAGCTCGTCCGTCAATTTTTATTATTTTCACGGCTCGTGGGTGCTGTATCAATTTTATTTGTTTTATCAAGGATTTGAAGAATATCATTATCCGGTCGAATTTTAAGCCTCCGGAAGTGGAGCCTACGCAGGCACATTGGATAGTGAAGTATATCAGTATGATTTGGGTGAAAAATGGCCATGCAGCCGTGTCGGTGCTTGCAAATCCGGTGGTGGTGCCAAGAGAGATAACCTGAAAGGAGGCATATCGTAAGGCCGTCCAGAAGCTATCATAATCAGTAGCCCAGAGCTTTAGACTGACAAGTAAAATCCCAGTAAACATAATAATCATATACCAACGCACCAGAGAAGAGCGGAATATGTTGTTCGATTTTCCGCTTATAGTGTTGAACAATAATCCAAAATGAATGCCTGAAAATAACATGAAAATCATGATAATTACCTCAATAGAAATACTATGAAATCCTGCTATGCTTAAATTTTTTGTAGAAAATCCACCCGTGGCAATGGTTGCAAAAGATTGATTAATTGCATCAAATAAGCTCATTCCGGCAATTTTCAATGAAATAGTTTCTAGCAGGGTTAAGCCCACATAAACGGCGGCAATAATATGCAAAGTTTGTTTGGCGCGGTAACGAAAATTTTGCTTGGCTACTTCAGAAATTTCTGTGTTTAATAGGGTTAGACGAGAAGCATTGGACGCTGGTAAAATCACCAATGCAAACATGATAACTCCGATTCCGCCAATCCAATGGGTCGTAGAACGCCAGAAAAGAATACTCTCGGGTAAAGCCTCTATATTGTTCAGAATTGTTGAGCCAGTAGTTGTAAAACCCGAAACCGTCTCAAACCACGCATTCATAAAGCTAAATTCTCCGCCATAAAGGACAAAGGGTAAAGCTCCCACAACGCAAGTTGTAATCCAGCCCAACGTAACGACTAAAACTCCCTCAAACGAAGTGAGATAATCAGATTTAGGAACAAATAATTTAGGAAAAAATCCAAAACACAAGCTGATAACTAATGTGTATGAAAAGGCAATGACGGAATTATCTTTTTCTATAATCGCCATAAGGAGCGAGATGAACAAAAAGATAGAATTAAATAATAAAATATTACCTATATGTCTGATAATTATTCCGAATCTCATTGCTATCGAAGTTCATTAATTAAATTTTGTATAGCCTGTTCCAATTCTTTTAGTTCGTCATTGGTTTTTATATCCGCGTCAAAGATATTCTCGTTTTTATGAAAAAATTGTATTTTAGAGATAATTCTTTTTAAAGGATTAATCGTATAGGTGGAAATAAAGAAACTAAATAAAAAAGAAAAAATAATACTTGAAATAATGGCAATTATGCCAGGTAATATTGCACGTCTTCTCCTTTCTTTAATATATTGAGCTTCTGAAAACATTGTTTTTTGATTAATTTTAATCATCATTTTAATATGATGTTTGAGGTCAATATATCTATTATAAACGGATGAGTAATACCAAACCAAATTGTTTGCTTTTGAGGTTTCAGAGATAGGTTGCTGCCATATTTTTTTGAATGCTGCATATTGTATTTTGATATCAGCAACAGTAGTTCCTTCCTTCTTTTCCGTAATATTTTGTTGGGCACCGGCTAAGGCTAATAAAAAACTACTATCCGATTGTTTTAAGATTAAATTTGCTTTTTGCCATTGGTCGTGCATGAGAAGCAGAACTGCACTATTTTCTTTTTCTATGGATTCCAACATACGGTTTGCATATTGCAAGGATTGGTAATTATCTTTGAGTATGTCTTCCACTTTATCGTTTACAAAGCTTAATTCATATATTGAAAAAATACCTGATATGAGCATCATTAGGCTGAGTAACAGAAAACTCGCAAGAATTTTAACTTTTAGAGACATCGTAATTTTTTTTACAAAAGTAAATTTTTTAATGGTAAAAAAAATTTGAAAATATTTTTTTCAGACTATATACATATATTCAATATATTATAACACACAAAAATACTAATTTGACTGTTTTAGAGCAC
>CAYQXT010000053.1:0-13876 GCA_964421365.1 uncultured Bacteroidaceae bacterium | reverse complement strand
ATGACTTTTGCCCCAAAATTTGATAAAATTGTAGTTAATGATATACTGGAACAAGCGGTTGATAATACTTATAAATTAATTAGTAGGTTCCTTTCTGAATGACATAAGCGAATAATCATAAATTTATATAATTTAAAATTTACCACATAGGCACATAGATTACATAGTTTTTAATGGCTAAAAAGATATTTTGAGTGCACATAATGAAAATTTTTCCAAAATTTTCTACACTTATTACTGACTTTCGCACTATACCCTATAATCATGCTCTTGTATGTAAATTTTGTAAATAACTTAAAATAACGACTTTGCCAAAGTTTTATCGAACATATATACGGCTAATTATCAGGCAATTATTTAAACTTTGGCTTAATTTAACAAAGGATTGCGGGTAAAACATAATTAATAAAACATTATTCATAATGAAGATAGGCTTATTTTTTGGCTCTTTTAATCCGGTACACATCGGACATTTGGCAATAGCCAACTATATAGTAGAATATGCAGATATTGATAAGCTTTGGTTTGTGGTGAGTCCACAAAATCCTTTTAAAAAGCGGAATACTCTTTTAGACGAAATACATCGCTATCGAATTTTAATAGAGGCTATTGATGAAGACAGCCGCTTTAAGGTTTCCAATATCGAATTTCACCTACCCAAGCCCTCGCATACGATTGATACTCTTACCTATCTGAAAGAGAAATATCCACAGCACGAGTTTGTTTTAATCATTGGTGGTGACAATGTAGCCGGCTTAAAAAAGTGGAAAAATGCCGAAATTTTGATGTCAAATTACAAATTTCTGATTTATCCCCGTCCAGAAAGTAATTTGTCGCAAATAGAAATCGCTAACTATGAAATCATAAATGCCCCTCTAATAGAAATTTCATCCAGTTTTATCCGCAAAGCCATAAAAGAAAAGCATAATGTGCGTTTTTTTATGCCTCAGGCTGCTTTTAAATATTTAGACGAGATGAATTTTTATAAATAATACCAAATAGGTATCATATTTTTATGCTAATTTTTGTAACATCTTGATTAAAAATGAAATACAAATTTTTTTCGGTATTTTGATAGCTGTTTAAGGCTATTTATCGAAAAATTTGAAACTTAAAATCTGATATAAAAGTTTGGCAGCAAAAAAATCAGAGGCTTTATGATTTGGAATAGGACAAAGTTCTACAATATCAAAGCCTACAATATTTGCCTTTTTGTTAACTGCACGAATTAAGTCTATGGCCTGCCACCAGTCTATTCCGCCCGGTTCAGGCGTTCCGGTTGCGGGTAGGTAAGCAGGGTCGAAACCGTCCAGATCAATGGTTAAGTATACATTATCAGTTAGTTGACTAACTATTTTATCAATCCACAGTGAATTATTTTGCATTTCGTGAGCAAAAACTACGCGTGATTCGTTCATTGACTTTAATTCGCAAGTATCCATACTTCTAATTCCAACCTGTAAAATGGGTGCAACTTCTTTGGCTCGTGCCATTACACAGGCATGGTTATTTTTTGAACCGAGATATTCATCCCGTAAATCGGAATGTGCATCTATTTGCAGAATCGTTAAATTTTTATAATAAACTGCATGTGCATAAATTAACCCAATACTTACACTATGTTCGCCACCAATACCAACCAAAAATTTGCTATCCTCAATATATTGCTTTGCTCTGTTTCGAGTAGTTTTCACCATTGCTTCGGGAGAGGATTTCTCTTCTACCGGCAAAGCGGTATGTATCCCCCTGCGAAAAACTTCGCTACGGGTAAGAATATCATAAAATTCGAGGTTATAAGAAGCTTCTAAAAGAGCTTCTGCCCCTTTATCCGCACCCTTTTGCCAAGTGCTGGTACCATCATAAGAAACAGGAAGAATAACTACTTTTGCTTTTTCGTAATTCGTATATTTTCGTGGGAAATCACCAAATTCTCTCATATTTTCCTCTACTTTAATTATTTCATTAAAAAACTGTATTTTTGTACTCAACACGTAACATTGGACAGTTGTGGTTATCAAAGCAACACGTTGCCAAGTGCCCACGGCACGTTGGTAAGTGCTGAATAAAAGAACAGTCTAACTTTACATTGGCAGCCAACTTTTGCCTAGGCTATTAAACTTTATTTGTAGCCCTAAATTTTGGCAAAATTTAACATCGTCTTGCTTTATTAAAGCAAGACAAAAATAAAATAAAACGAAACATATTAAAATGATAAAAAATTACAGCATAAAAATAAAAAACGAAAAGCCTCTCTTTGCCGATTTTAAACAATGAGATAGCAAGGAATTACTGATTTATACAGAAATAAACAATCTATATATTTATGATATAGAGCAAAATGAGACACAATTATTTCATTCTAATGTAAAATTAGATTCATCGGATTTTTTACCGTTATTTTAGACTACGCGCGGTAGGGATTGAAGCGGTAGCTCGCCGATGTCCGAAGCCCAGCAAAACACGCAAAAAAAGAGTGTAGGAACGGAACTCCTTTTTTTGCGATGTTTTGCGGGCTGAGGCAAGACGACTACGAGCAAAAAGCCCGCTCGGCCGCCCAAAAAATATTAATAAAACAGTATCATATTTTTTGTACCTTATCGTTTAATTTAAAGACAAACTACTTTTTGGATTTTATGGATGACCGCTAAACTATAAATTTATTCTTATCTTTGTGCAAAAAAAGAAAATTATGGCTATACCCAGATTATTTAAGTTACCGCAGTACAACAAATTTGATTATCGGCCGCGCTATTTTGACCCTAAAAAAGAGGAATTAGAAAAGCGAAAAAAGCGTATTCAGAAAGAAGTGGAATTTGAAGAGCAAGGCAGAACAGAAATAAAATTTAAACAAGGCATAAACCGCGATGGCTATTTTTATCAGCGAAGCAAAGTAGAACGCCGTTCAAATGTTCGGGTTATTGTCATTTTGGCAGTTTTAGTAGCTATCGCATACTATTTGCTATACACCTAATTCATAATCATGAATTACTAATGACAAATTCCTTTCTAGAATTTGTAAATAAGATGAAAGGAAAGAATAGTACGCTGATTTATTATGATTTTTATGATTTTCGCGGATAAAAAAAATAGAGTATTATTCAAAATAAATAAATTATGGCAGACCTCATACATCTTTTACCCGATTCCTTAGCGAATCAGATAGCCGCCGGAGAGGTGATTCAGCGTCCGGCTTCGGTGGTAAAAGAATTGATGGAGAATGCCATAGATGCCGATGCTGATAAAATACAGCTTATAGTAAAAGATGCCGGCAGAACGCTCATACAAGTTATCGACAACGGAAAAGGGATGTCGGCTACAGATGCGCGGATGGCTTTTGAGCGCCATGCTACCTCAAAAATCAGTAAAACAGAAGATTTATTTGCCATACGCACGCGCGGTTTCCGAGGCGAAGCACTGGCCTCCATTGCAGCAGTTGCGCATGTAGAACTTAAATCCTGCTTAAGCGATGAGGAATTAGGAATTCACCTTATAATAAGTGCTTCGGAAGTAGAAAGTCAGACTGAAATAAGCTGTGCCACGGGTTGTAATTTCATTGTTCGCAATCTTTTTTTCAATATTCCGGCACGCCGTAAGTTTCTAAAATCAACGAGTACCGAACTTCGCCACATTCAAACAGAATTTCAAAGAGTTGCGCTTGTAAATCCCAAAATAGAATTTACTCTGACACACAACAACGACTTAATGAGCCATTTACCTGTGGCCAATCTCCGCCAGCGAATTTCGCAGGTAATTAAAAAATCTTTTGTGCAGTCGATGCTTCCAATAGAAGTAGATACTCAAATTGTAAAACTAAATGGATTTGTAGCAAAGCCCGAACATGCCCGCAAAACACAAAATGAGCAATTTTTTTTTGTAAATGGACGCTATATGCGGCATCCTTATTTTCATAAAGCAGTTATCTTGGCTTATGAGAACATTTTGCCGGCTAATATGCAGGCTTCTTATTGTATCTATATGGAGGTAGAGCCTTCGGAGATAGATGTAAATGTTCATCCTACCAAAACAGAAATAAAATTTGCCGAAGCTCAATCTATTTTCCAAATTTTGCTAGTAGCAGTGAAAGAAGCTTTAGGAAAATATGATGTCATGCCCTCCATAGATTTTAATCAGGAAGGAAATTGGGGAATGTCTTCGCCTAAAAAAGGAGAGACAATTATTCCACCCCAAGAAAATTTCAACCCATCTTATAATCCTTTTGAAGAAAAAAATTCAGGTAATAAAAGTGGTTCAACCGGCTTTCACACTCCGAAAGACAACTATCTACCCGACTGGGAAAAACTCTACGAAGGTTTTGAAAAAGAGGAAAAGGCAGAAATCATTCAAACAGAAATATTTAAGTCAAAAATATCAGGTCAAGAAGAAAATTTGAGCTTGCTGTCTGCAAAATTTTTACAATTAAAAAATGACTATATTCTTACTTCTGTTCGTTCGGGATTGATGCTTATCCATGTCCGGCGAGCTTATGAACGCGTATTATTTGATATTTATGTGAACGATTTATCCGAGCACCAACTAAATGTACAGCAATTATTATATCCCGAAGAGCTGGAACTATCCGATAATGAAGTGAATTTATTAAAAGCAAACAAAGAGCTTATAGAAGAAGTTGGTATTGAAGCCGAATTTTTACAAAACAAATTAATTGTAAATGCACTGCCAGAAGGAATAGAAACAGCACAATTAAGAAAGTTGATAGATGAGCTTTTTATAGCTTTTGAGAATGAGCAGGATAAAACGGGCGATATTGTGCTAAATCATTTATCTAATGCATTGGCAAAAGCCGGTTCTCAAAATCTAAAAAAAAATATGAGTGAAGAAGAAATGCAGGACTTATCTGCCAAACTATTTGCAAGTCCATTGCCTAATTACACACACGAAGGCAAAAAAATAATCCATATAATAAGTATGGAAGAAATCAATAATTTTTTCAATTAAAAAAAAATAAAATGTGGAAAAATACCCCCCCTGTAGTAAAGAACTTATTGTTACTAAACTTTTTATTCTACCTTGCAAGCTTATTTGCCTATTTTGTTTTTCATATAGATTTAACCGAATATCTTGGCTTATATTTTTTTAAATCTGCTCATTTTCATCCTTCAGGCTATGTAACTTATATGTTTATGCATGCCTTTGTCAGTTCGGGCGGAGGGATAGAAATCTGGCACATACTCTTTAATATGTTTGCCCTGTGGATGTTTGGACGGATACTGGAGCAAGTATGGGGGCCTAAACGATTTTTCACCTACTATATATTAACAGGTTTGGGAGCTGCGGTTACTCATACTTTTGTACAATGGTGGCAATACAGCCAATTGAGCGAAGCAGCCCTAAATTTCGCCAATAATGCTACACCCGAACAATTTGAACTATTCGTAAAACATTATTTGCCGGCGGTTTACTCACAAGTATTTGATTTTATTGCCCAATGGGGTGATGCACCGGCAAATCCAGCTTATATTACTCAGGCACAAGCCTATGTTGACCAGATTGTACAAATGCAAGCTGATATTCCAGTAATAGGAGCTTCAGGTGCAGTTTTCGGTATATTGCTTGCTTTTGGAGTGATGTTCCCCAATACCAAATTAATGCTACTAATTCCACCTATACCAATGAAAGCCAAATGGTTTGTTCTTTTGTATGGAATAATGGAATTGTATATGGGCGTTTCGGCACGCTCGGGAGACAATGTAGCTCACTTTGCCCACCTTGGCGGGATGTTGTTTGGCGCTATACTCTTATGGATATGGAAAGTTAAACAAACAGATCAGTTTTGAGTAAAAAAGGAAGGCTTGCATAACTAAGCTAATGTGCATAAATTTATATTCTATAAAAAAGAGATATCATTGTTATATAGTAGTTATAAAAAAATTAACAAGGTGTTTCTTAAATTTAGTGAAATTTTTTTAATAATAATTATTGTAGATTAGCTTAGCTAAATTAGTAATAATCATTAATAATTTATAATTAACTGAACTATGGATATTTTGAACGATATAAAACGGACATTTAAAGAAGGTGGTATTCTGATACAACTTATTTACATTAATACCGCTATTTTTGTGTTGGTAAATGTGATTGATGTTCTATTAATGCTATTTTTGCCCGGAAATGGTATGTATTTTGGAGTTGTAAACTGGTTTGCAGTACCATCAGGACTACACAGTTTATTATTAAAACCCTGGACACCTCTGACCTATATGTTTTTGCACAAGGGTTTTATGCATATTCTTTTTAATATGCTCTGGCTCTACTGGTTTGGAAAGCTATTTATCTATTTTATTGGAGAAAAGAGATTGCTTAGCGTATATATTTACGGTGGTCTTGCCGGTGCAGCCCTATTTATAGCCGTTTTTAATCTATTGCCCTTCTTTACTCCAATAGCTAATTATGCTATTGCCCTCGGCGCTTCGGCTTCCATAATGGCTATTGTCGTTGCGGTATGTTTCTATAAGCCCGACTATGAAATCAACCTGATGTTTATAGGAAATGTAAAACTTAAGTATATTGGTCTGATAACCGTAGGTTTAGATCTTTTATCTGCATTTGGGAATAATGCAGGTGGTCATATAGCCCATCTTGGCGGTGCTTTATTAGGCTATTATTTTATTAAAGCCTACCGTAATGGAAAGGACTGGTCTATTGGCTTTAATCGTTTTTATACTAAGGTTGAAAGTCTTTTTAAGTCTCAATCGAAAATGCATGTCAGTTACCGAAACGAAAATGTTCCAAAAGACGATGGGGAATACAACAGAGCCAAAAATCAGAACAAAAAGCAAGAACAAAAGGAATTAGACCAAATTCTAGAGAAAATTTCCAAACATGGTTATACCAGTTTAAACAAAGAAGAGAAAGATTTTCTTTTTAAACAGAAAAAATAACCTTAAATTTGACATGTGAACCCTCAAGCCTATAAATTTTGAGAAATTTTTTGGTTAAAATAGTAAAATCAGCCACTTTTTTGACAAGTTTGTTGTTAATAGTGGCTGCTTTTAATATATACATACCCCCTAGTAAATCTACGTTTCCTGCTTTTGTAGGTTTAATCTCGCCCTTTTTATTCTGGTTTAATTGTTCTTTTTTTGTCCTGTTTATACTTAAGAAAAAATATCGTTTTTCTCTTTTTATTTTGTTTAGCATAGTGCTTTACCTGTTTATAGCTAGCCATTTTTTACATTTACACTTAGAAACAACAACCCAAAGCCCAAAAACATATCGTTTAGTTTCGTATAACGTTCGGCAATTCGATCATTACAACTGGATAAAAGCACCGGGAACCAGCAAATTGTTATACGAGTATATCCGAAAAATAGACACTGATATACTCTGTATGCAGGAATTTTTTCAATCACCAAACAAAAAATTCAATTCCATTGACTCCCTAAAAGCTTCTCCTTGGCAATATTATGCATACAGTCCTTATTTCAGAAAAGGAATTAATTTGAATTCCGGACTGATAATATTTTCAAAATACTCTATTATAAATTCTGAGTTGATAAATTTTCCAAACTCGATAAATAAAGGTCTTTTTGTAGATATAAAAATTAATAAAGATACGCTAAGGGTTTATAATGTACATTTAGAATCGGTACATTTAGATAATCCGGATTATAAATTTATAAACGGCACCTTCGATGGGAAAAAAAATTGGTTTTTATCTATTTCTGATATTTACAAAAAATTAGCTAATGCTTTTATCCACAGAGCCATGCAAGTTCGTATATTAAAATCGAGTATCGAAAAATGCCCTTATCCGGTGATTTTATGTGGCGATTTTAACGATACGCCAGCTTCTTATGTCTATAATCAGCTAAAATCTTTCTTAGCCGATGGATTCGCCGAAACAGGAACAGGGATTGGCAAAACCTATGTTGGGCATTTCCCGTGGTTACGAATAGATTATGTTTTTCACAATAAACAAATTAAAATAAGTCATTTTAGAATTCTAAAAAAAGAACTTTCCGATCATTATCCTATAGTCGTTCGATTTTATATCAAAAAAAGATAGCTGCTTTTTTTGAAAAAAATACTATATTTGTTGTTCCACAAACGCCAGAAAAATGCGCCAAATTTTTATTTTATTCTTTTTTTTCTATAGCATAGCTATGGCTCAGGCTCAGGTAACTTTTATTATTAAAAGCTTACCCAATACCACCCCCGAAGAAGATACGCTATTTATTTCTGGTACTTTTAATAATTGGTTAGTCAATGATAAAAACTATATCCTTCATCAGCAATTAGATGGGAAATATGTAATTACGCTCTCCATAAAAAAGAAAATTGAGTTCAAATTTACGCGAGGAAACTGGTCTAAAGTAGAAACTAATAGGCTCAATAAAAATATTCCGAATAGGATATATCGCCCAAATGGAGAGAAAACCATAGCCATAAATATAGAAAATTGGCTTGATTTGGGGGGGGCAAAAAAATTCAATTATATCATCTTTATATTGTTTGCCCTAGCCTTGTACAGTCTAACCCTTGTGTTTTTTGTAGCTCGAATTCCCTTTAAGAATAAAGTTTTTTTCAGGATTTTCGTATGTCTAAACAGCCTTTTGTTCTTTTCTTTATTTTTAAAAATCACCTACATACAACTTAGCTTAATTTGGCAATCGAGAATTGTCTTATTCGGTTTTATCCTGTTATTTCTTTGGTCACCTTGCTTTTACCAATATTTTGTACTAAGCCAAAAAAAACAAATAATAAAAAAATGGACTCTCCATTATTTTCCTGTTTTACTTGTTTCCGTATGGTTTTTTCTACGAATAATTAATTTTAATCCCTTGCAAGCCTTAACCAAACAAATTTATTCTAATATTCCTTTAGATGATTTTGTTGTTTTTTTGATAGGTATTGCTTTAAATGTTTTTTATCTCTCAAAATCAGTGAAATATACTCATTGGAGGCTATTAAGAAAAGAAAAACTCCCTCCACAGACAAGTCTGCTCAATAAAATTTTTTTAATAGATATCAGTGCAATATTATGGATACTAATAAGTTCGTTTAGTTTGTTTGCGAATAAAATTCCTCACTTAGCACAAAAGTTTGATATTTTTCTTATCCTCCTTTCAGGAATAATATTTATAGAATTTTATTTTTACTGGAAATATCCAAAGATTGTTCAGGACAAAACGCTTAAACAAAATAAAACGCCAATTAAAAATAAGACGAAGAAAGAAGAGCAAAGACCAATAGCCCACCAGATGAGCGAGGAGGAAAAAGAACTAATGACCCGTCTGCTCGAAGAAATGGTAGAGAATAAAATATTCAAAGATCCCGATTTGAACATTAGCAAATTAGCCAAACATTTAGGTGTAAAAAAATACATTCTATCAAAACTGATTAACGAACATATAAGCAAAAGTTTTAGAGATTTCATTAATGAGTACCGAATAAACGAATTTATAGAATTAGCCACTTCCAACAAATATAAAAAATTCACCTTTCTGGCATTAGGTTACGAGGTCGGGTTCAATTCAAAATCTACATTTAACCTCACTTTTAAAAAAATTACTGGATTTTCGCCCAGTGAATATCTCAAAAAGGAATTTAACATAGAAAACGATTGAAATATAATAAAACTACGTCCTAAAAAATAAATTAAGACTTATAAAGCTGTCGTAATCCGTCCTATTTTTAAAATTAGGACGATTTTTTAGTCTCGTTTTCTGAATTTAGAAGTCTAATTCAAATCAAAATTTAATCGAAATGAAAAAACGTATAACTTTTATTCTCGTATTTTTTGCCATCAGCAATTATCTAGTGGCACAAAAAGATGTTATGATGCAGGCCTTTTATTGGAATGTTCCTGTTGATGCCGCTTCTTTAAATGGTACTTGGTGGGACAATTTAAGCAGTAAAGCTCCGGAGCTAAAAACGGCTGGATTTACGGGTATCTGGGTACCCTCTCCGGCAAAAGGGAATTGGGGTATTTATGATATGGGCTATGGAATATACGACCACTATGATTTAGGCAATTATAATCAAAAAGGCTCTGTTGAAACTCGTTTTGGCAGTCGTTCCGAACTGGAAAATATGATTGCCACCATGCATAGCTCTCCCAAAATAGATGTTTATGCCGACATTGTTCTTAACCATGTTTATTCCAGTGAAGAAAATGATGAAGTAAATCCATCAGTTAAAGATTATGTCTTTGAAGAAGCCTTTTCTAATGGTAGCCAGCATGTTCCTTATCCAACAAACGAAATAAAATGGGTTATCCCCAATGCCGGTATCGGAGATTACTACATCAAAATAAAAGGCTACTATTTAGACTATTCGCTCAGCTATCAAGAAAGAGCCTACGATGTACAAATAGATTGGACAGGCTCAGGCTTTAATTCTACTTATAGTTGGGAGAGCGAACCCAATAACGGAAATGGAGAAACGAATGTTTTCCCCGGTAGTGGGCAGAGCGTTCGAGCTTTCATAGGCTATCAAGGAGATATAGACGAATATAAAGTAAGGGTAAATTCGACTCACAATATTGTGATTAAGCTTACTTCCAGAAGCCAAAGTGGCAGTAGTTGGAATTGGGCAGATCAAACAAGGGGCTACTATCCTTTTGAAATCTGGCATAATGGGCAGAATTTAGCCTCATCAGCCTTAGAGGCACATACCAATACGAATATCTCTTATCCCACTCATACCGGCACAGGCGAGGCCAATGTAAACTGGCATTACAGCGATTTTCATCCGGTAGATGCCAACGATTGGCTTGGTGGTTGGGGTACAGACGAAATCATCCCCAATACAAAAGGTTTTGGAAATGATTTTAATACTTACAGCTCGCTTGTTCAGCAGCGGATGAATGATTGGGGTTATTGGCTTGCTAATCAAATACAATTTGATGGTTTTCGTCTGGACTTTGTTCGCGGATTTCAAGAATCCTATGTGGCTTCGTGGGTAAACAACCTTCCCTTGCTAAGTGGTAATCAGCGTTTTATAGTTGGTGAATATTGGGGTTCTGACAGTCGGATTAAAGATTGGGTAAACAATGTAGCAAGCTATGGAGCCGATGTAGATGGTTTCGATTTTCCCTTAAAATCAAGCTTAACAAGTATGTGTAATGGCAATGCCACCAGTTTTGATATGCGTTGGTTAAATCATGCAGGAATGGTACGGAATGCTTATGGGAATGCCCTTCCGGGCACTTCAGTGGTTACTTTTTTGGATAACCACGATACCGGAAAAGAACATGATAAATGGGTAAGTAAAGACTGGAAACTGGGCTATGCCTATATGCTAACACACGAAGGACGCCCTTGCATTTTTTACCCCCATTATTTTGGTGTAACACAAGTAGATAATAATGATAATTCAATAACGGTAACCCCCGATGCTTCGGTAAAAGATGATATTAACAAATTAATTTTCATACGCGAAACCTATCTCGGTGGAAGTCTTGAAGTTTTAAGCGAAACAGGAAATCCCTATCCAGCCGGAGATGCCTATAATGTATATGTTGCTCGCCGTCAGGGTAACGGAAGTAAGGATGGTGCCATTGTGGTATTAAACAACAGCAATTCTACAAAAGGACTTTGGATAGATGCCACACCAAGCGGATATACCAACTGGAGTAACACCACTCTCAAAAATGCCCTTACAGGCAGTACTTCAAGTGTTTATGCCGATGGCAGAGTATGGGTAGAAGCTCCGGCAAGAGGATATGCTGTATATGTTCAAGCGGGCGATTATGTTGCCTATGGAACAAAAAGTGCATTAATCGCATCCAAAAAGGAACAGAACAAAGCAGTTGCAAAAGTAAGCTTCGAGGCTTACCCAAATCCTTTTACCGAAAGTACAAAAATCAGCTTTAATACTTTAACCAAAGCCAATATAAAAGTGGTTATTTATGATAAAATTGGCCGAAAAATGGTCAGTTTATACGATGGAAGCAGAGAAGCCGGGAAACAAGAATTTTATTGGAAAGCAGAAGGTGTTACGCCCGGTATGTACTTTGCAGTAATTGAAATTAACGGACAAAGTAGAGCGATAAAATTAGTCATAGATAAATAATTTTTCACCTAGCTAAAAAAAAGTCATCGGATAAACAAATTATACGATGACTTTTATCTTCAAATATTAAGTATTTACTCTCCTTCCTTTATTTCACAAAGCCATCTCGTTTCATCAGTGCATCCACTGTTGGTTTACGACCACGAAAACGAACATAAAGTGTCATTGGGTCTTCGGTTCCGCCACGTTCTAATATATTTTTGCGAAACGAAGTAGCCGTAGCTTTATCGAAAATCCCATGCTCGGTAAAAGCAGAAAAAGCATCGGCATCTAAAACCTGAGCCCACAAATAACTGAAATAATTCGAAGAATAGCCGCCGGAAAAAATATGATTAAAGAAAGTACTACGATAACGAACAATTATTTGAGGTATCAAACCAATTTTATCCATTGATTGCTTTTCAAAAGCATCAACATCCATTTTATCAATTTTGTCTAAGCTGCTTATAGTATGATAATCCATATCTAAATAGGCTGCCGACATATATTCTACTGTAACGAATCCTTGATTAAAATGACGGGCATCTTGCATTTTTTTAATTAATACAGCAGGAATAGGTTCATTGGTTTTATAATGGCGAGCAAACATTTTCAATACTTGCGGGTCTGCGGCAAAATTTTCCATAAACTGCGAAGGCATTTCCACAAAATCACGGGCGACATCAGTTCCCGAAAGCGAGGGATAAGTACAATCGGACAATAATCCGTGCAAACTGTGGCCAAACTCATGAAACATAGTACTCACCTCTTCAAAGCTCAACAAAGATGGTTTGTCTGCTGTAGGGCGTGTAAAATTAGTCGTTAGCGAAATAATAGGAAGTACATTTTTTCCATTACGGCGTGATTGTTTGCGATAGGCAGTCATCCAAGCGCCACCTTCTTTACTTGCACGGGGATAAAAATCCATAGTATAGATTCCAATCATAGAATTATCTGTGTCTTTTACCGCATAAACTTGCTCTTCGGAATTGAAAATCGGGAAATTTTTAATGGGTTCAAAAGTAATTCCATATAGTTTATGAGCTACTTCAAACATACCTTTACGCACATTTTCCAATTTAAAATAGGGACGTAGTTGCTCTTCGTCCAAATCATATTTAGCCTTACGGAGTTTTTCGGAATAATACCACCAGTCCCAAGGCTGTAATGTTGCACCCGAAACATCTTTTTGAAGCATTTCTTGTAAATCAGCCGCCTCTTTTTTAGCTACGGGTAAAGCTTTAGCCCACACTTTATTCATTAAATCATACACATTTTGTGAGTTTTTAGCCATTTGGTTGGCCAAAACATAATTGGCATGGGTTTTATAACCTAAAAGATTGGCTCTTTCTAAGCGTAATTTTAAAATCTGCTTAATTATAACTTTATTGTCCAGAGAATCATTATGATTTCCTTTGGTTGTATAAGCCATTAGAATCTGTTTACGCAATTCACGATTTTTAGCATAGGTTAAGAATGGTATCATACTGGGCTTCTGAATAGTAAATACCCACTTCCCTTCTTTTCCTTTTATTTTAGCCGTTTCGGCAGCAGCTTGAATTACGGCATCGGGTAATCCGGCCAAATCTTCTTTTTTGTCGATAACTAATTCGTAACGGTTTGTTTCAGCCAAAACATGATTTCCAAAAGTGAGGGTTAATCCGGCTAATTTCTGGTTAATTTCGCTTAAGCGTTTTTTATCTTTGGCATCAAGATTTGCCCCGCCGCGTACAAATTTTTTGTACGTTTTTTCTAAAAGTGTTTTTTGCTCCACATTCAATTTTAAGCTATTTTTTTCGGCATAAACGGCTTTTATTCGCTCGAATAGTTTAGCATTCATAGAAATAGCATCGCTGTTCTT
>CAYQXT010000052.1:5630-13961 GCA_964421365.1 uncultured Bacteroidaceae bacterium | reverse complement strand
ATAGAGCGAGTAGTAAGAGCTGCGGCAGCCGGATAGATTGTCCAAGTACCATTTCCTACTCCGGGAATTTCGGCTTCGAGATCGGCCGTATTATCACAAACCGTTTGGTAGCCATTTGCTTGCTTGGCAACAGCTGGAGTTGGTAAAGCATTACTCGTTCTTACGGTATCTCTCAAAACACAGCCTTTATTATTAGCCGACCAAATCAAGAAATTATCACCGTAAGAAAGATTTCTCACCCAAGTGTTATTTTGCGAATCATTATCAAAAGTACCTGCCCCAACAGCAACTGTCCATTGTCCTGTACCTATAGTTAAACTATTTCCTTGTAATTGATAATCGTAAGAACAAAAAGTTGTATCAATTCCGGCATTCGGTTGAGTAGGAAGAATATTATCAAGAATAACTTCATCCGAATCTTTACAGGTTTGCTTAGTGAGAGTCCATCGGAAAGAACTTGTTCCTCTTTGTAGATTAGAAACAATTGCATTATTTAGAGAAGGATTAGAGATAGAAGGACTTCCTGCCCCTCCGGTAAAAGACCAAAGGCCTGTAGCATTTTGTAAAGCCGGATCATTCCCCTCAAAAGCAAAAGAAGTACCACAGACATCTTTATCATTACCGGCAAAGGCAGTAACTGTATTATTTACGATACGGGCTTCATCAAATAAAGAGCAGCTTCCTTTGGTTATTGTCCAACGAACAATCGTTGTATCCAATCCAAGATTACGGATATAAGTATTATTAACAGAAGCATCATCAAAAGTGGGTGTGCCTGTTCCAAAAGTAACAGTCCAATATCCTGTACCCAAATTGGGACTATTGGCATTTAATTGTAAATTATTCGTACAAATATCAGCATAAGTATTTGCACTGGGAGGGGTAACACTATCATTATTTATAATTACTTCGTCCCACAAAGAACAAGTACCATTTGTGAGCGTCCATCTAAAAACATTAATATCTTGAGCAAGTTGCTGAACCTGCGTATTGGATTGAGAAGGATTTACGATAATGGCCGTTCCACCGGTTGACCAAGATCCGGTTCCAATTACAGGGGAAGTTGCAGCTAAGGTAGCAGTTCGGGAACAAACCGATTGGTCGGTTCCTGCCTGAGGAGTAGAAGGTAAATTATTGGTAATATCAACATAATCTGTAGAGGAACAGCCTCCGTCAGTTTTAACCGTCCAACCAAAACGAGTCATCCCATTAGGAATGGTTACATTTGTTGTGTTATTATTAGTATCCGCAATAGAGCCTCCACCACTGACAATTGCCCATGTTCCCGTACCAGAAGTAGGAGCAACAGCCGCCATAGTAAAAGTGGATTTACAATCCGATTGGTCGGCTCCAGCATTTACAACCGGAGGGGCATCATAATTTAAAATCAGAGTATCTGCTTGTGAGCATATTCCATTGGTAATTTTCCAAATAAAAGTATTATTTCCCGAAGATAAACCGGAAAGAACTTGTGCATTATATTTTTT
The DNA here is from genome assembly GCA_964421365.1 of uncultured Bacteroidaceae bacterium. GTDB lineage: Bacteria > Bacteroidota > Bacteroidia > Bacteroidales > DYOH01 > CAYQXT01. The sequence goes on along the minus strand of CAYQXT010000052.1, from coordinate 12,474 downwards.
AGAATCATCTAAAAGCACAGAAGAAGTAGAGATAGACCAAATTCCAGTTCCATAAGTAGGATTATTTCCGCTTAAAATATAAGGATAAGTACAGACATAAGCATCCGTACCTGCATTTGGTGTGCTTGGAGCAGAATTTATTACGCTAACATCAGCGGTAGCCGTACAAGTTCCTCCATTTATCGACCAGCGAATAATATTGGTACCATTTTGTAGGCTATTATAAGTTACATTTGTAGCAGTGTTGTCTCCAACAAGAGTTCCAGATCCAGAAACGACCGACCAAGTTCCGGTTCCGACAAGCGGTGTATTTCCCGTAAAATCAGCGGAGGCATTACAAGTGGTCGTAGGTGTTACTGTTGCGGTAGCAATTATGTAAACTACATCAACATTATCAGAACTAGTACAAGCATTATTATCAATTGTCCAAACAAAATTATTCACTCCTGCTTGCAAATTAGAAACAAGGGCATTAGGATTTTTTGAATCCGAAAAAGTCACACCAGAAACAGCTGTTTTCCAATATCCTGTACCATAAGCAGGTACATTAGCTGTTAAAGTTACAGAGTTTGTACAAACATTTTGATTTGCACCGGCATTAGCTGTTGTAGGGGCATCATTATTAACTGTAATATCGGCGGACACCGTACAGGCATCGCCCGTAACCGTCCATCGCAGCTGATTTGCCCCATTTCCGAGAGCAGATACGGAAGTAGAGCTTGCCGTTATATCTGCAAATACAGGCGAAGCGATACTTGAAACAACTGACCATTGACCGGTTCCGGGAGTTGGATTATTAGCCGTTAAACTTGCTGTTGCGGTACAGGCCACCTGACTATAAGTTGCAGAGGCGGTTAGAACAGAAATAATTATATTGTCAGAGCTAGTACAACCATTTTTATCAATTGTCCAAGTTAAGGTATTCGTTCCTTGACTTAAATTAGAAACGGTAGTAGTAGGTAATTTAGAATCTGCAAAAATAATGGCTGAATTTGCTGAAGACCATGAACCGGTACCATTTGTAGGAGTATTAGCCGATAAGGAAGCACTTGTTGTACACACGTTTTGATCTCCTCCTGCATTTGCCGCAGTAGGGATATCATTATTAACTGTAATATCGGCGGCCACCGTACAGGCATCGCCCGTAACTGTCCAGCGGAGCTGGTTTGCACCTGTTCCAAGAGCAGATACGGAAGTAGAGCTTGCCGTTATATCTGCAAATACAGGCGAAGCGATACTTGAAACAACTGACCATTGACCGGTTCCGGGAGTTGGATTATTAGCCGTTAAACTTGCTGTTGCGGTACAGGCCACCTGACTATAAGTTGCAGAGGCGGTTAGAACAGAAATAATTATATTGTCAGAGCTAGTACAACCATTTTTATCAATTGTCCAAGTTAAGGTATTCGTTCCTTGACTTAAATTAGAAACGGTAGTAGTAGGTAATTTAGAATCTGCAAAAATAATGGCTGAATTTGCTGAAGACCATGAACCGGTACCATTTGTAGGAGTATTAGCCGATAAGGAAGCACTTGTTGTACACACGTTTTGATCTCCTCCTGCATTTGCCGCAGTAGGAACATTATTTGTAACAACAACGTCTGCCGTAGCATTACAGGTATTTCCAAAAACAGTCCATCTTAAAGTATTATCTCCCTCGCCAAGCGCAGAAACTGTTGTATTATTATTAGTATAATCGGCAAAAATAGGCGTTCCTGTACTAGAAAAAACAGACCATTGCCCAGAACCGGTTAATGGGGCATTCCCATTCAAAGTAGCGGTTGGCAAACAAGCATCGGGAACAGCAGAAGCCGTAGCAGAAATAAAAGTTACAATTAGATTGTCTGTACTTTGGCATCCGTTATTTTCAATCGTCCAAGTAAACGTAGTGGTTCCAGGCGGCACATTACTGGCTGTAGCATTAAATAATGTAGAATTATTAAAAGTAATAGAAGAACTGCTTGCCGTCCAATATCCAGTTCCATAAACCGGATTATTTGCATTTAAAGAAACCGAAGAAGTACAGGTTTCGATATCCGAACCGGCATTTGCAGTAGTTGGAATATTATTAGGAACGGTAATGTCAGAATAGACAGAGCATCCTCCATCTCCATAGACCGTCCATCGTAATACGTTATCTCCATGTCCCAGAGTAGAAACGGAAGTGCTATATGCCGTATTATCAGCAATAATAGGAGTACCCGCACTTGAGAAGACAGACCATGAGCCAGTAGTAGGAGCCGGATCGTTTCCGAGTATATTTGCATTATCAGTACAGGCAACTTGGGTAAAAGAAGCAGAGGCAGTAACCTGATTAATAATCACTTTATCGGAGGAACTATTTAAGCAACCGGAGCTGACAATCGTCCAAGTTAATTCATTGATTCCGGCACTAAGATTGTTGACAAGGGTAGTTGGATTTTTATCATTTACGAAAGTGATACCCGAAGCAACGGGGGCATTCCAAGTACCTGTACCCACCGTTGGAGTGTTTGCCCCAAGCGTAGCACTATTGGTACATACATTTTGATCGACTCCTGCATTAGAAGTTGTTGGGGTATTATTTGTTATTTGAAGAGTAGCTGCAGAAGTACATCCATTTCTGTCCACTGTCCATTCTAAATCATTTAGACCTATCCCCAAATTATTAACTCGCGTATTATACAAAGTAGAGGCATCAATAAAAGTAGCAGCATTAAGTGTAACTTTCCAATATCCCTGTGCTGTTCCGGGGTCGTTTCCTGTTAGGGTAACTGGATTATTATCACAGACAGTAATTGCAGAACCAACTGCCGCTTTGGGATATTGATTATTTGTAATCACCACATTATCAGAAGAGGAACAAGTGCCATTTGTAATTGTCCAAGTTAAATCATTAGCCCCTCCCTGCAAATTATTCACCGAAGTAGTAGGATTTGTATTATCTACAAAAACGACCCCAAGAGATAAGGGATCAGACCACTGTCCGGTACCATAAGTAGATGTATTTGCACCGAGAATAGCAGATGTTCCACAAACAGATTGGTCAGTTCCTGCATTTGCAGTAGTTGGAACAGAGTTAGAAATGGTAACGAGATCGGAAACGGTACATGAGGTGTTATTTATATTATAGACTGTCCAACGGAAGATATTATCATTTTGATCCAATCCAGAGACCTGACAAGATGGGCTATTTGAATTTCCGACAAAAGTTGCCGCCCCTGTAACCACCTGCCAATAGCCACTTTCATCTGCCTGAATAGCTGCTGCATTTAGAGTATAAGCTCCATTACAGGTAGCATCGTCAGCACCAGCATTAACGGTTTGTGGGGTAACGTTTGTAATAATAACGGTATCTGCATCAGAACAAGAAGCATTATATACTGTCCATTTGAAATAACTTTGTCCAGCGGCAAGGTTTGTAACAAGAGCTGTAGTTTGAGAAGTAGGATCAGCAAAAGTTGCCGCGCCAGAAATTAACTCCCATGAGCCAGAACCAGGAGTTGGATTTGAAGCGGCAAGATTAGTAGAAGAACAGGCAGCGGGCTGATCAGCACCGGCATTTGCCGTAACTTGATTGTTCGTAATTTGAACAATATCAGAATTAGCCCCGCTATTCCAATACCAAGTAAAATCATTGACTCCAAAATCAAGGTTCAATACCAAAGTATTATAGGTTGATTCATTTACAATAGTTGCCCCCCCCGTTGTCGTCCACCAGCCGGGTTGTGTTGACTGCGTGGCATTCATTGTGGCTTGCTCACAAACTGTTTGATCTGGGCCTGCTTCATTTTGGGCATAAAGAGAATGGGTAAAAATCAATAAATTTATAATAATTATCATTCGAATTACTGTATTCGATTTTTTGGCTCTTTTCATGAATATATTCTTTACAATCTACAAATAAACTATCTTTTTCTCAAACTATCAACACTAAATTTAAAACAAATGAAATGCCAGTTTAATAATCAAAACATTAAGGGGCAACGAATGGTTGCATTTATATAACAAATAAACGATAAATTTATTTTTTAGGTTTATTTAATTTTTTTATTTTTATTCAAGAGATAAACAGGAAGAATTAGCTACTCCAAAGTTTATTAAAAACTAAAAGTATCTCCTCCGTATCTATTGGCTGAATTACCTGTATTTATGAGAGTTGTAATATTTGGGCTGGAATTGATTTTAAAGATTCCACCGCCATGCCCATTAACTCCCGAAACAGAATTATTTTTAATGGTTATGTCGGTAAAAATTGGGACTGAATGCCATAAGGCGATACCTCCACCATAATTTCCTCCTTTATTGTTTTGAATTAAAACTCTGTTAAAAGTAGGATTTGAATTATCCACACAAACTCCTCCTCCTCTATAAACTTGTACCGTATTATTTTCAATTCGGACGCTATCAAGATATAGGCTTGAATTATTTCCAATATAGATACCGCCACCGGATCCTCCTTTTTTAGAAGATAAAGGGGCAATGTTATTAGTAATAATGATTTGCGATAATTTAGGACTTGAATTCCAACAATAGATTCCTCCTCCATACCTTCCTACCGTCATTTGATTTCCGAAAGAAGTTAAATCTATATAGGTACCATTTCCATTTGTAATGGTAAATCCCATTAATACAGAAGAATTTGTTTCACCCGAATTAAAGGTTACGACACTGCCATTTTGATTTCCATCAATAATTGTAGATGATTTATAGGAATAATCGTTTGTAAGCATAAATTTAGAACCAAGAACAATTTTTTTGCCATTAAAATTGATATTTTCGATATAAGTTCCGGGGTCAACTAGAATTGAATCACCATTTGAAGCGGCATTTATAGCTGCCTGAATAGTAACATAATCGGCTGGCACTTTAATCATCAGAGAAGCGGTAATTGTCCAAACTTGATTATTAGCCAAGGAGCCATCTGATACTTTTAACTCTACATTTGTTGTTCGTGCTACATTATTTGGAGGGGTTCCGGCAAGCATAGCCGTACCATCAGCGTTATCGGTAAGTGTAAGCCATGCAGGAATAGTAACAGAGGTAAAAACTAAGGCTGTTCCGGGATTATCAACATCGCTCGCAGAGATATTATAGGTATAAGGGTTTCCTTCTGAGCAATTTGTTAGTGGCGAGGAGCTAAATGTAGGGGCATCATTAATAGCATTGGCGTTTATAGTCATTTGATAAGCAGAAGTACTTTCGCTCCCTCCTGTATCTAAAACTCTAAAATTAAAGGAAGAATAATTTGTTCCATTTCCATTTGCTGCCGTTTGATAAGTTAGTTTTGTCATATCACTGCAAATTTGATTCGTAGTTACGGCCGTAGCATTATATTTAAGTGTTCCTAAGCTTGGGGTAGAAACAATTCGGATTCCATTAAAGGCATCTCCATCCACATCACTGAAAGGGAAATTAGAGACACCGAAGGCCTTAGAAATATCTTCATCTACTGTAAAAGTACTATTTCCTCCTGTTGGAGGGTCAGATACTGGGGTTACATCAATAGTAATAGAGTAAGAACTTGTACTATAAGCTCCACTTGCATCTTTTACATTGAAATCGAAAGAGGCATAAGCGGTACCATTAGCATTGGCCGGAGGGGTATATTTAAACAAAGTTCTATTAATGTAATCTGTTGTAGTATTTGCATTTACACCATTATATTGCAGAGTTCCATTGGCCGGAAGTGTAGCAATTTTCACACTACTAAAAACATCACCATCGGCATCAGAAAAGGCAAAGTCGGAAGTCAAAAAGGAATAAGCAACATCTTCGTTGGTGGTAACGGTTTTGTTTGCACTGGTAGGATTGTCGGGAACAGGCGTAACGTTTAAGTTCATTTGATAACTTGAAGTAGAAAGAGTATTAGTGGCATCTATCACTTTAAAATTAAAGCTTGCATAGGGGTTACCATTGGCATTAGCAGCTGGAGTAAAAACGAGTTTGGTTACATCATTGCAATCTTGATTAGTGGTTACATTTATTCCATTATATTGTAAAGTACCTGCCGTTTGAGTAGAGATAATCCGAATTCCATTAAAAGTATCTCCATCGGCATCAGAATAAGTAAAATCTGTTGTCGCGAAGGTGTAAGTATTATCCTCATTAAAAGTTACCACATCATTGGCTCCTACCGGAGGGTCGGCTACCGGTGTTACGTTGATAGTTAGTGTGTAGGTGATATTGCTATACTGGGTGGTGGCATCGCCGGAGTTGTCTTTAACTTTAAATTGAAAGCTGGTATAGGGATTGCCATTGGCATTGGCTGCTGGTATAAAAGTAAATAAATTACGCGTAGGATAATCGGTTCCTGCCGAAGCTGCTGCGCCGTTGTATTGTAAGGTTCCACTGGCGGGTAGAGAAATGATACGAATGCGCGAATAAGCATCGCCATCGGCATCGGAAAAGGCAAAATCGGAAGTTAGAAAGCTGTAATTTACGTCTTCGTTGGTGGTAACGGTTTTGTCGGCACTGGTAGGATAATCGGGGACGGCCGTAAGGTTTACAGTGGCTGTATAGGTTGAGGTACTGGTGGCATTGGTGGCATCTATTACTTTAAAGGTATAAGTGGCATAAGGGGTGCCATTAGCATTGGCTGCCGGTATGAAAACGAGTTTGGTTACATCGTTGCAATTCTGATTGGTGGTTACATTGGTGCCATTGTATTGTAGGGTACCGGCGGTGGGAACAGAGGCAATCTGTATGCCATTAAAGGCATCACCATCCGAATCAGAATATGGGAAATCGGTGGGTGCGTAGGTGTAGTTAATATCTTCGTTGGTGGTAACGGAAGAGTTTCCTCCGGTGGGAGGGTCGGCTACCGGTGTTACGTTGATAGTTAGTGTGTAGGTGATATTGCTAT
>CAYQXT010000052.1:0-5530 GCA_964421365.1 uncultured Bacteroidaceae bacterium | reverse complement strand
AGGTGTAGTTAATATCTTCGTTGGTGGTAACGGAAGAGTTTCCTCCGGTGGGAGGATAATTCACAGGGTTTACATTAATGGTCATGGTGTATGATCCTGTACTGTATTCGGTAGCAGCATCAGCGGAATTATCGCGAACTTTAAAAATAAAAGTAGTATAAGGTGAACCATTAGCATTGGCAAGAGGAGTAAAGATTAATTTACCTCCGGTGATATCAGCGAGAGCCACAACAGCTCCATTAGCTACATTGACCCCATTGTCTTTTAAAGCTCCATTAGCCACAGTAGTGGTAACTTTAATTCCATTAAAGGCATCGCCATCGACATCGGAAAAAGGGAAATCTCCAGAGACAAAAGTATAGCTTGCATTTTCGTTAAAAGTAACACTTGAAGTAGCACTTGTAGGGGGGTCTGGAACTGGATTAATCGTAATAGTCATCGTATAATTTGGGGCACTTTCTTCGTTAGCACTATCTACAATTTTGAAAGAATAAGAGTCGCTCCCATTATAATTGGCATTAGGGGTATAAACAAGTAAACTGACATTGGGACATAAATCATTAGCCGCTACTGCCGTTCCATTATATTTAAGTGTCCCATTAGAAGGTAGTGAAATGATTCTCAGGCCATTGAAAGTATCTCCATCGATATCATTAAACGTAAAATTGGAAGTTTGAAAGGTATAGCCTACATCTTCGTTTGTAGTTGCTGTTTCATTTGCTCCGGTAGGTGTTGTAGCGCAAAGCACTTGCACGAAGAATATCATAGATAACGTAAATAATAATCGCCTCATAATTTCTGATTTTAAAAAATTCCGCCTGTCTTATCAAACGACATTTGTAGAGGAATAGTTGCTTAGTATAGAAATAATATACGTAAAAAGAAAGAATAAGTTTAACTTAGGTGGGTTCGTTTAATGCATACTCGGATAAAAAAAACCTCAATTTATGAAAAAAATTAAGGTTTTTAGATAAGAAGCGAATTAAGTTTCTAGATTTTGTGAGTTCTCTCATCTGAAACGCTTAATTTTCTACGTCCTTTTTTTCGGCGAGCAGCTAAAACGGCTCTTCCACTCACACTTGACATACGCTCACGGAAACCGTGCTTATTGGTACGTTTTTTTTTCGATGGTTGAAATGTTCTTTTCATCGGATTCTTCTATTTTATGATTTATACTCCAAATTTTGAGCTGCAAAAGTATTTTTTTTTTTTGATAAAAGCAAGGGTTTATACCGAATCGGTATCATATTAGTTATACATATTTCTGTAAAATTTTGATTTAAAATGAAATAACAAAATATTTTTCGCTATTTTGATGTGTTTGCAAATTAATTGGAAATGGTAAATTTATCGTTAAGATTCATTCTTTAAAACACTAATTACAATAACTTTCACCAAATCACACAAAAACATTCAAAAAAAATATTTTTTTTTTGATAAAAAATTTTGTGAGTATTAAAAAATTTCTACTTTTGTGCCACGGAGAGATGGCAGAGTGGTCGAATGCGACGGTCTTGAAAACCGCTGAGGGTAACACCTCCGGGGGTTCGAATCCCTCTCTCTCCGCCAAGGTGATTATTTCGTTAATCACCTTTTTCATTACTAAAACAATGAAAAATAGGCAGATAAATTTTCTGCCTATTTTTTTTAGTCTTCTTTTTTCTTCAAACGCTTGTGCATCCCATCACAAAAGGGTTTGCTCAGGGTACGTTTGCAAGTACAGAGATAGTATTCATCCTTTTTCTCTACCTTAAATTCCAGGGGACTAAACTCTGTTTTTTCATGCGAGCCATCACAAAAAGGTTGATTTTTACTTTCGCCACAAGCACACCAATGATAGGTTCCTGGCTCTAATTCGCCCAACCAAGGCTTTATTGCGGCAATTCTTGGTTTTTTATCACTCATTTTACTTTGCTTTAAAAAATTCCTGATTATGAATATACGTATTAATCCGGACAAAAACAAGTACAACCGCAGGCATTACAATAAAAGTGCCGTGCGATATATGTACCATAATGACTCCTCCCATATAGGCACTTAAGAGCAAGCTCCCATATCGGTTGGTTTTAGGGAAAAGAAACAATAATGCAGAGGTAATTTCTCCTAATGCAATAATGACTCGCCGGTTTTCGTTTCCCCAATTTTCAAAATTAGAGGCCATTTTGGGTATCATAAATTTTCCGGAAGCACTAAATAAATATAAAGTGGTTAATAATCCGGCCAGAATCCATTCGGTCATTTTTTTTCCTTTTGATAATTCTGTATTCATTTTATTTATTTTTTTTAAGCTCTATAAAAGCATTAACATTAACTTTCTGTCCGACGATCAGAGCACCGGTTTCGAGTGTAGAATTGTATTTTAACCCAAAAGCATAGCGATCAATCACTCCGGTAATTTTAAATCCTGCTTTCGTGTTTCCCCATGGGTCTTTAACTGTTCCTCCGTATTTTACGTCCAGTTGAACCGGCTTCGTTACGCCATGCATAGTCAGATTCCCGTAAAGTTTATAGAGATTATCACCTACTTTCGCCATTTTAGTACTATTAAAATCAATAAATGGATATTTTTGTATATCAAAAAAATCAGATGATTTTAGATGTTTATCCCGGTCTTCATTATCCGTACTAATGGAGGAAACATTAATTCTAAGGGTAATTTTTAAATCGGAGAAGTTATCTCCGGCTGAAATAGAATCACTATATTCAGAAAAACGCCCTTCTACTTCGCTAATCACCATGTGTGCAACGGTAAAGCTTATTTTACTGTGTGCCTTGTCTATGGTCCACATATTTTGAGCATCAATATTACTCAAAAACAAAAAACTCAAAATTACTAAACTTAATTTTTTCATGCCTTTTTAATTTTTATTTGAAAGGACAAAGATATGGAACAAAATTACATGTTCCAACATTTTTCGTTAAAACATTTATAATTTTCTAAATAATACAAATTTGAACAGCCTTATAATTAAGTAAGTTCCTGACATATTTATTGGTATATTATATTTTGAGGTCAAACTATTCTCTTAGGCCAAACAGAATTCACAATTAATAATTCACCATTGCTTACATCCCTAGAAACAAGGTAAAAAGCAGAAAAATATAATCTCATATTAACAACAGCTTAAAAAAAAACCTGATTTTAGAGCAAAGTATAGCGGAAAATTTTATTTTTTAATTAGTTTTGGCAAGAAAATGGAAGAATCTAAAAAAATAAGAGAGAACTTTGAGCTGCAAGTCAAGAATTTATACAGGGGAGATATTAAATTTTATCAAATAGAGCGTTTAATAACAATTTCTGAAATCAGCGAGAAAGAGTCGACAAATTGTGAAATTTGTAAGGCAAATGTTGAGAAAATAAAAGAAATTTCAGAAAATGTAAAGGATTATATGTCTGGACACCCGAAAAGAAGGAGAGAATATGAGAATAAATTCGATTCTATTGTCCACCATTTAAAAAAAGAACATCAATATTATTCTAAAGAATATTTTACGACAATCTATTCTTTCTGGGGCTTACTACTTGGACTTATTTCGGGTTTCCTAATTTCGCATTTCATTCTATCGGCATGGATGTTGGAAAGTATTGCCATTGCCTCCGTTTTTTTCATTCTGATTTTAAGACAAATAGGGAAAATAAAAGATAAAAAAAATTCAGAAGGGAATAAGATTGCTTAATCTTTGAACTTAAGCATCCTTGCCTATTTATTTGTGAGTTCGGTCTAAAAACCGGTCGTAGGGATAGATTTATTAAAACTGTAAATATAGACAGCTCACTACCAATTGATTAATGAAGTCGTCTGACTAATTTCGATGCAAATTCACCTTTTTATACTGGACTCATTTGTGTATTATATCTTATGAACGACTATTCTTTAGTGACAAACAGAATTCAGAATTAATAATTCACCATTGCTTATAAATTTTTCAAACTAGAAATGTAGTCTAAAAGATGAATCACAAGAACTGCGCCCGGCTTGCTTAGCAACGGTATTTACGCCGTTGAACAGTTGACAGATAGATTTAAAGTGATGCATTACTGCCTTCATCATCGCACCGGCGATTTAGGCATCGCTTGCGCAAGGGAATGCAGCGATACCCCGCCGCAGTCCGAAGCCCGGCAAAACACGCTAAAAAAGAGCGACCGACAGGAAGCTCCTTTTTTAGCGATGTTTTGCTGGCTGAGGCAAGGGGGAGTATAAGCGGAAAGCCCGCTCGTGCGCCCTTACTTTAATTACGAATACGATTCTCGGATAAAATATCCAAAATTCAAGCTATGATTCTAAACTATTATTTTTCTTCGGATTTATCAAACTCGATATTATACCAATCAATATTTCGAGACAGATACATGATAAGTGCCAACACAATAAATAAACCAATGCTACCTATAAGTAAAGCATAATCCTGCAACTGAATAATAGTAAAAATAAAACTATACAGTATGATTAACAAAGCGCTTTGAAGTAAAGCGATGGTTTTACTTTTAAGTATAGTCCTAACATAAAGCCCTATCATAGAAATAATTGCCACACTCGAAAGTAAATAAGCCCAATTGAAGGTCAACTGCTCAGAAATGGCTATTAACAGACTATAAAAAACCATAATCGCCAAACCTACAATTATATATTGTATAGGGTGTATCCTGATTTTATTAAGTACCTGAACAAAAAAGAAGATGATAAAGGTGAGGCTCAGGATAAGAATGGCATATTTACCGGCTCTGGTATTCTTCTGATATTCATCGACAGGCATTTTAAGGCTAACACCAAATGCCGATTCACTAACATTATTAATGCTACCTGTAAAAGCTTGCGGATAGGGTCTGTTAAGATGTAACACTTTCCACTTTGCGACAAAACCAGTATCTTTCACACTTTCGGAAGTGGGTAAAAAAGCGCCATCAAATTTGGGATTCTGCCATTTTGAATAGATTTTAACCATAGTGGTTTTCCCAAGGGGGACGAAATTAAGAGCGGAGCTACCATTTAAATCAAGCGTAAAATTAAACTTGCTATTTTTCTTGTTTTCCCACGTCAGACTTGCCGAAACACCCGAGCTAATCAGATTGCGAGTAGCTGTACCTGGATTGAATGCGAGTGTGGAATCCTGAATATCAATTGTTACCGCCTTTCGAATACTTCTTAAATCTGTAATTCCCAGGTTAATTGAGGCTTCATCCCAAAGGATATTTTGCGCATCAATTTTCCATTTAGAAAAGTTTATTTTCTCAAAATTACCATTAATTTTGAGTTTTGTATTATAAACCACTACTTTATATATTCCTCTATGCCTCATTTCGGGGAATACCCGTCCGTCAAAGTTTAGATTCTCAGGCAAAAAATGTGCATATTGCTTTGTTTTAATGAGTTTTGTGTTTCCTTTTGCATCTTTTGTCTTATCATACTCCCAATATGGGATGGTTAGGTAGGGACCGGTGAGGGTTTGCGGATATCCCCATTTGCTGCTTATTTCGTCAAAGGCTTCTTGTTTACGCACATAACCCCACACACCTAATGCTAATGCCGCC
>CAYQXT010000051.1:0-13984 GCA_964421365.1 uncultured Bacteroidaceae bacterium | reverse complement strand
GGGGAAAAAATTAGGAGAAAACTTACCAAAAGAAGATAAAAAAAAGAGTAAATAGCCAAAATACGAAAACATTGATAGCCGAATCTACTATTTTTAGACTTCCTTTGTTTTTTAATAAGCCCCACATGGTAAAAAGAAGCTGTAAGAAGGGAAATATAGCAAAAGGATTATATATGTTGTAAGCGGCGCTAAATCGAAATGATTTATTATAATTCAGATTTGGTAAATAAAATTCAAATTCTTTTTTATTGGGAAATACTATAATACTTCTATTAATATGAAATACAGGCGTTCGCTCTATAATAATTGAGTCAACAAAGAAAGCCATTTTGTTGTACATTTCTTTTTCTACATGAAAATGATAATTCTTGGCCAGATTTACTTTCGCAAAATGCACATTAGGAACATTGGGATTTACTGCGGAGCTTATATTTTTGGGTAAAAAGGTGTCTATTACCAATATAGAAAGAAATACGAAGGATAGCAAACAGAGATAATAAGCTGGAATAATAAGTTTTTTGGAGTACTTTGGCTTTTTTTTAATACGAACTACTTTTCTATATGTTTCTTTATTTTGTTTTGTAGAAGCTGAATTTTGGCTGGTATCTGGAACTTTGCTCTTTGTGAATTGGAATTGAGCATAATATTTTTGTTCATAAATTGCTCGTTTTTCGGGCGTAGAAAGCTGCCGGTAGGCTTCGCTTATTCTTTTAAATTTCAGACTGGCATAAGGCTCCGGGTTTTTATCGGGATGATATTTGAATGCTAATTTATGATAGGCTTTTTTTATTTCCTCTTGCGTAGCATTCTTATGTATTTCCAAATCTAAGTAGTAATCTCTAAGCATTCTTATCTGTTTTTTTAACCGCTTTTTATCCTAAAATTATAAAGGCAGAATCTTGTATGTTTGCAAAAATAATAAAAGGATTCATTTTTGTGCTAATTTTGTATTTTAGTAAATTATACTCAATCGCTCCTAAAAATTTATAAATGTTTTCTGATAACTTACTGATGTTCTGAAATAAACAATAGTAAGCATACAAAATGCGATACCGGCACGGTATAAATGAAAGGAGACAAGAAGCTAATGGATTCATTTTGTCAAATTTATTCAATTCTCAATAAAAATTATATCTTTGTCTGTATAAAACAAAAATTATGATGCAATCTATGACCGGTTTCGGAAAAGCCTCTTCCGATTTGAAAAATAAAAAATATAGTGTAGAACTGAAATCCTTAAATAATAAGCAAACTGACATTCAAATCCGTATTCCTCAAAATTACCGTGAGAAAGAAATGTATATTCGCAAATTGATTATATCTAAATTATTAAGAGGTAAAATTGAACTCTCTATTCGTCTTGATGGCAATACTACAGGGGCAGCGAGTACTATCAATCCCGATACTTTTGCTAAATATTATACACAATTAAGGGCACTCAGTAAAGAACAAAAAATTGATTTACAGGATGATACTGTTTTTGAGAGTATTATGCGCCTGCCTGATATTCTGAAAACCGAGGAATCTGAATTGGATGAAACAGAATGGATAGCGCTTTCAAAAGCGATTGACCAAGCCTTAGAACAATTGTTAGCTTTTAGAAAGCAGGAAGGAAAGGCTTTAGAAACAGATATTTTAAAACGGATAGCGAAAATCCGCCATTTCGCAGAGCAAGTTCCACAGTATGAGGCCGAACGAATCGAAAAAATCAGAGAACGAATTAATAGCAATCTAAATGAGCTAAAGTCTAAAGAGGGCATAGATAAAAACCGTTTTGAGCAAGAAATTATCTATTATTTGGAGAAACTGGATATTACCGAAGAAAAAGTCCGTTTAGCTAATCATTTGAACTATTTTGAAAAAACTTCGCAAGAACAGGCTCCATTGGGTAAAAAATTAAGTTTTATTAGTCAGGAAATTGGCAGGGAGATTAATACTTTGGGCTCAAAAGCTTCTCATTACGAAATTCAAAAATTGGTCGTCCAGATGAAAGATGAACTCGAAAAGATTAAAGAGCAATTGATGAATGTACTTTAGGGAGTTATTGAAATACTGTGTCTTAAGTGATGGTTTCGCTTAGAGTAAAGTTCGTACTATGACTTTTTTAAGTTTACGAATTGTAGAATGGAATTAGTAATCAAAAGTGGCTATTAATTTCAAAGCCTAAACCAGTAATATCGTCTATCTGTTCGTGGATACCCATCCAGTTTTTTATTCGGTTTGTGAAAACTACTTCTTGTTCTACCATTTCGGCTTTGTGATTTTCGAGAATTAACTTTTTCAGGTTTTTCTTCATAAATTTGTGTTCATTCTTTCCGCCGAACTGGTCGGCAAAGCCATCGGTAAAAAGATATATTTTATCTTTGTTCCGAAGACTGATCTCTGTATTTTTGAAAGACTGGTATTTAATGAAATGCCCAACCGATATTTTATCGCCGGGATATTCTATTAATTCGTTATCTCTTATGAGATAGAGCGGAATATGAGCCCCCGCAAATTGTAGTTTATCTGTGGAAATATCCCAAATACATAATCCTATATCTATACCGTCTTTTGCAGCGTACTTTCCTGATTTATAGGACATTGATTGAGTTAGGCGGTTGCGCATACCTTCCAGTAAATCAGCAGACTTAGTCAATTGTTCGTGTAATACCAGTTCGTTTAATATAGATATTCCGAACATACTCATGAAAGCTCCGGGAACTCCATGTCCCGTACAGTCGGCAACGGCAATAAATCTCAGATTGTTTATTTTCTTTATCCATACGAAATCACCGCTTACAATGTCTTTAGGGCGAAAAAGTAAAAACGATTTTGGAAGTACTTTGTGTAATGCTTTGCTGTCTGGCATCATTGCCATCTGAATTGTTTGAGCATATAATATACTATCGGTAAGTTGTTGCTTTTGCTCCTGTATTAAATCGCGGTGAAGTTGCATTGCATCCCTTTGTGCTTCTACTTCATGTTTTTGAATTTCTATTTCCTGTTTTTGTTCAAGAATATCAGCTTTCTGTAGCTCCAGAAGTTTGTTCTTTTCTTTTACTTCTGAGGTTTTTTCTTCCACTAATCTTTCCAAGCGTAAAGCCGCATTTTTTAGATTAAATTCACGGTATTTAATATAGGCTAAACTAAAAGTTATCAGTACTAAAAGTAAGCTAATATAAAATTGCCAAGTAAGATAAATTGGGGGATAAACTCTTATTTTAAGCGAAATACCATCCGTGTTCCAAAAGCCATGATTATTAGAAGCAATAACTCTGAAAACAAATTTTCCCGCCGGGAGATTTGTATAGGTAGCAATAGGTTTGTCTAAAGGTTTGCGCCATTCTTTATCAAATCCTTCTAATTTGTATAAATATTTATTTTTCCTGGGAGCATTAAAATCTAAGGCTCTGAACTCAAAGCTAATCATATTTTCAGAGGTCTGTAAAATTAGCCGGCCTTGTTTATCCAGTGTTTTATGTAAATTAAATTTTTTATTATATTTATAGAAATGGGAAATAACTATTTTAGGAATTACCTTGTTGATATTTAATTTTTGCGGATTAAAAATGTTGAATCCATTATTCCCACCAAAAGCAATTTCTCCACTACTTAAATAGGCATAACCACGGGTAAATTCATTACTCTGAAGACCATCAGTTTGATCGAAATTTCTAAATTCCTCCGTTTTGTGATTATATTTTATAATACCGTTTTGTGAGCTTAACCAAAGGTTATCAAGGCTGTCAATAATTATTCTCCGAATGCTGTTGCTGGCCAAACCATTTTTTTCTAAAATATGTTTAATTCTAAAAGTCCTCTTATCTATACGGTTCAGACCACTCTTATTGGTCGCTATCCAAATAAAATCAGAGTCTTCGGCAAAACATTCTATATTATCGCCAGAGAGTGAATTGTTATCGCCGGCATGGTAAGCAAAATACCTCCATTTTTTTGTTTTTGGATTAAATAGACTCACTCCATTATTGGAACTTCCTAACCATAAACGTCCTTTTTTATCAACAAATATAGATTTTATTCGGGTTCCATGTATATTCGTATTATCAAATTTTAGCACTTTCTCACTGGCTATATTAATCGCACTAAGACCACCACCCCATGTGCCTACCCATACCACTGAATCGCCCTGTATGAGTAAAGATGAAATGTTGTTGGCCGGCAAAATACCCAGATTATTTTCGTTAGTACGTGAGTAGTAATGCCTGAATTTCTGCGTTAGCGTGTCAAAAACATCCAAGGCTCTGCCTGTCCCTACCCATAAACGGCCGTATTTATCCTGCTGTATGTTCCAAACTCGTGGAGAACTGATGGATGCTGGATTTGAATTGGGTAGATATTGAGTGTATTGTTTAGTCTTTCTGTTAAATTTGATTAAACCTTGCCCCCATGTTCCTAACCAGATGTTTTTGTTCCGGTCTTCAAAAATAGCATTTATATTCGCTTCAAAGTTTAGATTTAGATTTGACCTTCTTATCGTGTAATAGTTAAAACCTACTCCATTTAGAGCTAATTTACTAACTCCTTTGTCGGTTCCTATCCATAGGATATGGGTGCGATCAATCAATAAGCCAGGTATCCAGTTTCCTGATATAGCATTCAAATCGTAAGGATTGGTCATAAAGGATAAATGCTTGCCACTGGTAGGCTCAATTAAATTAAGCCCATTATAATAGGTGCCGGCCCAGAGTTGCTTATTTTGATAACTTATCAGAGAATATATTTTGTCGTTTGATAAATTCCCATCTTTGAAATTTAAATTCTTTAATTCTTTTTTCGTACGGGGGTTAAAGAGAAATATGCCACTACCCCGGCTAGCAACCCATAAATTTCCATTTGGAGCTTCTAATAGGGATTTTATTCGGTTATATTTTTCGGGGAATGGGGTGTTTTCCCGGAAAGTATGCTGCCAGGTTTTTCCTGTTTTTAAATTAAAACTGATAAGACCATCTCCCCAAGTTCCTGTATATACATCATTGTTAATCTGATAAATAGCATTAATTGATTTTTGAGTAAGGATGGTTTTTGCTTTCGATTTCTCAATGTTTAAAATTTTAAACCGATTGTTTTTTGTATCGTATAAATTTAAACCCACTTCCGTTCCTATCCACAGAAAATTGTTTTTTTTGTTAAAATGAAGGGTGCGGATAGTCTCACTATTGATATGTAATTTACGGGTTGAATTGCTGGAAAAATTAGTAAATTCTTCTTTGTAAGGGTTTAACATAGAAAGTCCACCTCCATAAGTTCCAACCCATATATAGCCGCTGTTATCAACCGTAAGGGCCGTTATCCAGTTGTCAGGTAGGCTGTTTTTATTAAATGGTTCGTGTTTATATACTGTAATCTTGTCTCCATCGTATTTATTCAAACCATCGGCAGTTCCAAACCATAAATAGCCGTCATTATCTTGTAATAAAGCATATACAGAACTATTGGAAAGCCCATCCTTAACGGATAAATGCTGGAATGCGTATTTCTTTTCGGTTTGAGCGACTAGCCCAGACGCAAGAAGCAAAAAAAGAATAAGCCAAATAAACGGTTTGAACATTTTTAGCGCTTGTTGATTTCTCAAATATAATAAGATTTTAGTTATTTATAAGCATTCTTCATTTTTTTGTGAGATTTATATAAATCTTTGTTCGGTTGATTTATTTTTTAAAAATGTCATATGCTGATTGCACTTCTACATATTGGTAGAACGGTCCTAAACCAAGCAAGCCAATTTCTGCTCCATTTTTTAAACTGAGTCGAAATTCGTCAATCCGACCACTGGAAATACCTGCTTCGGTTGTTTTCCAGCGGTAGCCGGCCCGCCTTATTTCTATACGGATAAAAAACCAATAGACTGTTCGGTTTGGGTCGTAAGGATACCTTAAGTTATAAGAGCGAGCATAAAGCTGATAAATATTCAGAGCTAGATGGGCTTGTTGCTCGTCCCAAAAGGGACCTACTGCAAGCCTTTTTTTGCGGGCACTGCCCCACATATCATAGGTATAGTCCATCTCGCTCCCCTTATAAATACCGGCACCCGATGGTCTTATGTAATATTTCCAATCGCCCGTTCGTGTGTTTTTTCGGAAAAGTATGGTCGTATAAAACCAATGAACTATGGGAGGTTTTATTACTAAACTGGCAGTATCACTATAATTTATTTGACCATAAGTACTTGTGGTCAAAATTAAAGCGAGACAAAATAGCTGAAAATATAGTATTTTCTGTTTAATGTTCTGCATAAATAAACTTAAGCAAATTTAATACAAATATTATACAAATTTACCTTTCTTAGGACGAACATTTTTTTGAAATGTTACAAATTAGATAATTTTAGAGTGTAATATAGTTTTTTTTGTCTATAACTGGAAATAAGTTTATAATTACACCCCGATTAATCACGGAGAGTGAATAAAACAAATTCAAGACAAATGCAAATTTCAAAAATTGCTCCTTTGCAATTTATAAAAGATAGTAAGAAAATGCTTAGAGTAGGTGTTGCTATTGCTTTTCTGTTTTTGAGTATAAATACAGATGCACAAATAAATAGGGCCACATCCGAACGACCTTATTTTGTTTCCCTTCGTTTACATTACGGTTATATATATGACCATGCTCATACAATGGCGGGCATTGTTCAATCTTATCTTCAATCTGGTGAACTTGAATTCGGCAGACATTTGAACTTTTCTTATCACTCTGGTACAAAAGAAATTGCTTTCGAATACGGGATGGCGTTTTATTCCTCTAATTTGGGAAATCCAGAGGTATTGGGTAACTCATTCGCTTTTTATCCCTTTATTAAAGTGCCTATAATGCAAGGAGTCAAAAAATCACTTACACTGAAAATAGGAAGCGGACTTGCTTATTTATCCAAACCTTATGATGCACTGACAAATCCATATAATGCTTCTATTTCCTCCCATTTTAATGTGTTTGCTCAATTTAGTACAGAATATCCGGTTTTTGTTTCCCAGAAGTTTGAAATTTATACTGGAATGAGTTTAACTCATTATTCAAATGGTGCTTCCATGATGCCGAATTTGGGTATTAATGTGGTTACTGCACAAACAAATCTGAGATATAAATTTGGAAATTCCAGCCGGAATAAAACAACTATTTTAGATAGTGAAAAAATTAATATCGTCGCATTTACGCCTACCTTTGGCTGGAAGCAGCGGCAAGCCACAGGCCCCAATACTTTCAAGGTATGGGATTTCTCTCTGGAATATCTCCGAACATTAAATACTTGGCACAAAATAGGATTTGGATTTGATGTTTTTTACGACCCATCCTGGCGCGATATTGTGGCTTTAAGCGAATCAAGTAAGAATACGCATGATTATAATCAGGGCATTCATTTTGTATATGCCCTACAATTTTCCAAACTTTGGTATTTTATTGATTTAGGAACTTATTTCCACTGGGATTATGAGGCGTGGCAAAAAACTTATCATCGGATAGGGCTACGTTATCAATTTACCAAAAACTTTTATCTGAATTTAAGTCTCAAAAGCTTTTGGGCTAATGCACAGAATATTGAGTGGGGTGTAGGATTTAAACTTTAAGAAAAAATAGTATTAGGGAGGCTACTGCTCCAATCCCTGTTGTAGCCCGCAGGCAATCAGGTGAATATCCAAAAAGTAGAAACACCGCTTTACTCCAACTGGCGGCCTCTTATTGAGCCATGTTGATATTAATCATTAATAATTATTATACTAACTGCTTCTAGAAATTGGAAATATTTATAGGTAACTTATTGGTTTTTAGAAATAAGTTAGATTTAGCATAAAAAATGCGATCCCGGCATGGTATAATTACAAATTGGTAATTAAAGGAAGTATTGTACATTTGCGAAAATTTACAAAAATAAAATTTTATAGTTATGGCTTATAATTTGAAAAATCGGAATTATCTG
Source organism: uncultured Bacteroidaceae bacterium (assembly GCA_964421365.1). Lineage (GTDB taxonomy): Bacteria > Bacteroidota > Bacteroidia > Bacteroidales > DYOH01 > CAYQXT01. The sequence goes on along the minus strand of CAYQXT010000051.1, from coordinate 6,072 downwards.
AAATTACTTGATTTTGACCCACAGGAAATTAAGTTTTTGCTTAATCTCTCTAAAGAACTAAAAGCTGCAAAATATGCAGGCTCAGAGCAACCCAAATTAAAGGGAAAAAACATTGCACTGATTTTTGAAAAATCTTCTACCCGTACCCGTTGTGCTTTCGAAGTAGCGGCTTTAGATCAAGGTGCTCACGTAACCTATTTAGGCCCTTCCGGTTCACAAATCGGGTATAAAGAATCTATGAAAGATACTGCTCGCGTACTGGGACGTATGTATGATGGTATCGAATATCGTGGTTTCGGTCAGGAAATTGTCGAAGAATTAGGTAAATACGCTGGTGTGCCGGTATGGAACGGCCTTACGACCGAGTTTCATCCTACTCAGATTCTAGCTGATTTCTTAACCATGATGGAGCATAGCGATAAGCCTTTTAGTCAGGTTAAATTTGCTTATCTAGGTGATGCCCATAATAATATGGGAAATTCTCTAATGGTTGGTGCTGCCAAAATGGGCATGGATGTGCGATTAGTAGCTCCAAGTTCTTTATTCCCTGATGAGAATTTAGTAAAACAAGCACGCGCAATTGCCAAAGAAACTGGTGGAAAAGTAACTTTAACCGAAAATGTAGCTGAAGGAGTAAAAGAAGTTGATTTCTTATATACTGATGTATGGGTATCAATGGGAGAAGCTGACAGTGTTTGGGAAGAGCGTATCAAACTATTAAAACCCTACCAGATTAATGCTCAGGTTTTGAAATTAACCGGTAATAAAAATGTGAAATTTTTGCATTGTTTACCCGCATTTCATAATCGTAAAACCAAAGTTGGAGAAGAAATTTTCCAAAAATATGGTTTGGACGGAATGGAAGTTACCGAAGAAGTTTTTGAATCTAAAGCTTCGGTTGTTTTCGATGAAGCAGAAAACCGGATGCATACTATAAAAGCGATTATGGTATCCACTTTAAGATAATTATTAATACTGAATGGTTAATTATAGGGGCATATTCATCTGATGAATATGCCACAAATGGTAGCAGAACCATAAAAATAAATATATTTTAGTGCTTATAATGATGAATGGTGAGTTGAAAACTTTGAATTCACCATTAACAATTTACCATTAAATCGCGTTTGTTCCTCTTTCTCCGGTACGAATTCGGATACAATCTTCCAGATTACGAACAAAAATTTTACCATCGCCAAGCTGACCATCTCCAGTTCGGGCAGCATTGATAATTAATTCTATGGTTTTTTCTACAAAATCATCGTTTAGGGCAATGTCGATTCTTATTTTGGGAGTTAAATCAGGAACGACTTTTTTCCCCCGATAAATTTCCTCGCGGTGACTGCTGCCATGACCGGCAACATTAGCTACGGTAATGCGGTCTATTCCGCTTTCTATAAGTTCTTCGCGCACTCTATCCAGTTTCTTCTCGCTAATTATAGCAGTTATTAATTTCATAATTTTAATTGTTTATAGTTATTCATTAGTAATCCATTGTCGTTAAATTAGTGTTCTATTTAGACACATTCCTGAACTCAACGACATTGATTCGTAATTATATTAATGAGTTCAGTATAAAAAGGTGAATTTGCATTAAAATCGGTCGGACGGCTTCATTAATCAATTGTAAGTGAACTGTCTATTTTTACAGTTTTAATAAATCTATCCGTCCGACCGGTTCTTAGACCGAACTCATTAATCCTCGAACAAATTCATCATTAGTAATTAGTTCGGGTTAAGCATTCCATAGCCCCGTTCGCCGTGGAAAGCACGGTCTAAACCTATCATTTCATTCTCAGCACTTACGCGTAATTTAAAGAATTTATTAATTCCCCAAAGAATGATTAAAGTTAAACTGGCAGAATACAAAATGGCCACTCCCACCGCTATTGCCTGCACTCCAAATTGTTGTATGGCCGTCCATGTGCCGCCATTGAGTGCAGAGGCTGAGTTCATCCAGCTGTCGCGGATGAAAAAGCTGAGTGCTAGAGCACCAATGATAGCTGCAATGCCATGAATACCAAACACATCCAGTGTGTCATCAATTTTGGTGAAATGCTTTTTGCTGATGTACAAATAGCTACCTGATGCAGCTAAAATACCGAGTGCTATGGCACCATAAGGTTTTACTACACCGGCTGCCGGCGTTATAGCCACTAAACCAGCCAGAATACCACTGACAAAGCCTAGAACTGTGGGTTTTCCATAGTACAGATTTTCTAATAATATCCAAGTTATAGATCCGGCAGCTGCTGCAATTTGTGTTACCGTTAGGGCGCGAGCTGATTCTAAATCGCTGGCAATACTGCTCCCGGCATTAAATCCAAACCAACCTACCCAAAGTAAACCAGCGCCCATAATGGTCATTACCAAATTACTGGGACGAGATGAAATATTGGGAAAACGACGGCGAGGCCCCAGGAAAATAGCTGCGACTAAACCACTTACTCCAGCACTGATATGTACAACCGTACCTCCGGCAAAATCAATCGCTCCTTTTACCCCCATATTGTACAGAAAACCATCGCTCGCCCAAACCCAGTGACATAGTGGATTATATACGGTTATCGACCATAAAACAATGAATAAAATATAAGGTTTAAAAGCAATTCGTTCGGCAAAAGCTCCGGCAATTAGGGCAGGGGCAATTATAGCAAATTTAGCCTGAAACATAGCAAAAATATATTCGGGAATCCCGCCTTTTAGAATTGAATTATCAATGCCATTAAGCATAAAATAGTCTGAATTCCAACCAAACCAGCCGCCTAAAATATTAGAACCAAAAGACATACTATACCCTATGGTTACCCAGACAAGCGTTATCACGCCCATGGCAACAAAGGAGTGCATCATAGTTCCCAAAACATTCTTTGTTCGTACTAAACCCCCGTAAAACATAGCCAAGCCGGGAACCATTAATAATACTAAAGCAGTCGAAGTCATCATCCACGCTGTCGAGCCTGTATCTACCGAAGCATTTGTTGTAACCATATCCAAAACAAGTGCTGCTTTGGAGGCTTTGCTAACAAAACTTAAAACAAGTAAAATAAAAATGCTTTTTTTCATGATATTTATATTTAGTCCTATTTTTTTAGGGTTTTATTTTGCAAAACTATATTTTTATTTTAAATTAACCTATAAAAACTATGGTCTATTTTTAATTTTTATTATTTTTTATGAATGCACCCTTTGTTTTGTGAAGTTGTCTAAGTTCTGAATCCAGAGTCCGGAGACCCAGATCCTATTCTATACTAACTCGCTTCTGAAATTTGTAAATGCTTATTGATAACTTACTGATATTCATAAATAAGTACAATTTGACATAAAAAATGCGATACCGGCATGGTATAATTCAGAAGAATCGTTAACTTTGTACCTGAACTATAAGGAGAAAAAAGTGGCTAGACGAAGAGGAAAACTTCCTTTGTTAAAGGATATAAAAATAGAAGGTATTGCAGCCGAAGGCAAAGCTTTGGCGCATGTAGAAGAGCATGTTTTATTTGTGCCAATGGCTGTCCCGGGTGATATTGTCGATGTTCAGCTTACTCGCAAAAAAAAAACCTTTTTGGAAGGCAGGGTTGTGGCATACAACAAACTATCGGCCGATAGAATTGAACCAGAATGTAAGCATTTTGGTATTTGCGGGGGCTGTAAGTGGCAAATGTTGCCTTACCAAAAGCAATTGCAAAGCAAACAGCAACAGGTAGAAGATGCCTTAAAGCGTATTGCAAAAGTTGATTTGCCCGAAATTCAACCTATTTTGGGCTCAGAAAAAGTATTTAATTATCGGAATAAGCTTGAATTTACATTTTCCAACAAAAGGTGGTTTACCGTAGAGGAAATGAGCGAAGAAATAGAAGAAAAAAATCCTTTAGCTTTAGGCTTCCATATTCCCAAGCTTTTTGATAAGATTTTAGATATTGAAGAATGTCATTTGCAAGCTTCACCAAGTAATGAAATTAGAAACTGGCTTCGTGCTTATGCCTTTGAGCATAAGCTGAGCTTTTATGATATTAGAAATCATGTCGGTTTTCTGCGAAATCTGATTATCCGTAATTCTTCTACCGGCGAGCTGATGATAATTTTATCTATAGCAGAGGATAAACCTGATGAATTAAGTGATTTATTACGAAATCTTAAGCTGGCTTTTCCAGAAATTACCTCTTTGATGTATGTTTTGAATGCTAAAATGAACGATACCATCAACGATTTGGATATTAAATGCTTTGCAGGAAAAGACCATATTATTGAGCAAATGGAAGAGCTAAGATTTAAGGTAGGACCAAAATCTTTCTATCAAACAAATTCGCTTCAAGCCCTTGAATTATACCGAAAAACACGTAATATGACACAACTTACCGGCTCTGAAATCGTTTACGACTTATATACGGGTACCGGTACAATTGCTAATTTTGTGGCTCATCAGGCCAAAAAAGTGGTGGGAATAGAATATGTACCAGAGGCTATAGAAGACGCACATGTAAATTCAGAATTGAATAATATAAAGAATACCCGTTTTTACGCTGGTGATATGAAAGATATTTTAACGGCAAATTTCATAAAACAAAATGGTAAACCGGATGTTGTGATTTTAGATCCGCCACGTGCCGGAATTCATACAAAAGTAGTGGATGCGCTGTTAAAAGCATCTCCAAAACGAATTGTATACGTAAGCTGCAATCCGGCTACACAGGCTAGAGATATAGCTTTAATGGATGTGCAATATGCCGTTAAAGCAGTTCAACCGGTAGATATGTTTCCACATACGCACCACGTTGAAAATATTGTTCTACTGGAAAAAAGAGAGATAGAGTATTGAAATAGAGGCTTAATAGACAAGATAATTATGCTGTCCGTCTGACCGCTTTAAGCGCTTAGACGGATAATAACTTTATGGATAGACACTAATTTTCCATTCACCATTAATAATTCACCATTACTCCTCAGCCATCTTCTATTTTTAATTTTTCTCCTTCAGATTTTGCAACGATTACAGCACCGCAACTGTCACTCCATACATTGGTTGCGGTTCTTAGCATATCCAGAATTCTATCCACAGCTAAAATCAGTCCAACGCCTTCTAAGGGCAAACCTACAGCCGTTAAAATTATGGTTATCATTACTAAGCCGGCCATAGGAATCGAGGCTGCGCCAATTGAGGCCAATAAAGCCGTTACTACGATTACTATCTGATCCAAGAAGCTTAGCGCATGACCATAAGCCTGAGCAATAAAAATGGTAGCTACTAATTCGTAGAGGGCGGTTCCGTCCATATTTATGGTGGCTCCTAAAGGTAGTGTAAAACTGGTTATTTTACCCGAAACGCCATCGCCGTGTTCTACAGATTCCATTGTTAATGAAAGTGTTGCGCCACTTGACGAAGTAGAAAATGCTGTTAAAAGCGTACTCCCCATCACACGTAGATGTTTCCATGGATTTACTTTTCCTACATATTTAAGCAATAAGGGTAAAGTAACAAAAAAGTGAAAGGCCAGAGCTAAAAGAACAGCTAACATATATTTCCCCATTCCGGTGGCAAGTTCTTGCAAATTATCTAAGTTTTCGGCTATCACTTTGGCTACAATACCAAAAATACCAATGGGAGTAAATCGGATAATAAACATGGTTAGCTTCATCATTACTTCAAATGTAGCATTGAAAAAGCTAGTGAGCATTTGACTGTCTTTAGGTTTTACCTGAGTGATAAAATAGCCAAAAAGAATGGCAAAGAAAATAATCGAAAGCATTTCTCCTTTCGAAAGAGCATCAAAAATATTATTAGGGATAATTTGCATTAATGTTTCTGAAAAACTTGTTCGTGTGGCTTCGATTTTGTCAATTCCATGTGATAAACCAATATCTACGCCTATTCCCGGCTTTATGATATTGACAAAGAATAGACCGGTTAAAATAGCCAATAAGCTGGTAGTTATATAATAAAGTAGAGTTTTGAAGCCTAAGCGTCCCAGGTTTTCAGCATTTCCTAAGTTGGCCACTCCAGAAATGATGGAACTAAGAACCAAGGGTACAATAATCATTTTCAGAGCACGCATAAACAGGCTTCCCATCCAG
>CAYQXT010000050.1:0-14135 GCA_964421365.1 uncultured Bacteroidaceae bacterium | reverse complement strand
GCTTATTGGGGGGATGCCGGAAATTGTAGCTCTTTATCGTCAGAACAATGATTTAGTGGCACTTTCATCAGTTTATAAATCATTGATTACTGCCTATCTTGATGATGTTGAAAAATATGCTTCTACAACAAAATAAACAGCAATTATCCGCTTTCTCATCGAAAAAAGTTTTTTTGAAGCCAGTAAAAAAATAAAATTTACAAATTTTGGAAATTCAGGTTACAGAACAGAAGCCGTTAAAGAAGCTTTTACTATATTAGAAAAAGCATTGATTCTAAGCATAATATACCCTACATCAAAACTTATTCCTCCAATTAAACCTAATTTTAGAAAAAGCCCCAAATTAATTTTATTAGATACCGGACTTATAAATTTTTTTGCAAAATACCAAAACGAAATTTTAAAAAAAACAGATATTTCAAATGTTCATAACGGATTGGTGGCCGAACACATAGTTGCGCAAGAATTACGGACTTATAACAAAAACTTTTTACATAAAATTCATTTTTGGGTTAGAGAAAAAAAGAATCAAATGCTGAAGTGGATTTTATTTACCCCTTTGAAGATATACTCATCCCTATTGAAGTTAAAACAGGTAAAACCGGAAGGCTAAGGTCTTTACATCTTTTTATGGACAAATCGCCTCATCAATATGCGGTAAGAATTTATTCAGGAAATTATGAAATAATAAAAACGAAAACAATATCAGGCAAAGAATATTATTTGCTTAATCTACCTTTTTATCTAATTTAGAAATTAGATAATTACATAAAGTTAATGATAAGTCAAAAGGAGTAAGAATATATATCATTGGTGTCGCTCCTATTTGACAAAAAAGCGACACCGATACTTAAGCAACAAAAGCCTACTTTCCTAAATCTGTTTTTTTAAAATGTATCCAACTTATAAACGGAAGGAAAATCAGTGCTTGCCCTACAGTTCCTGTATCCCGATTGAGCGTAGAACCAAACATACTATGCGGAATCAGGAAGATTAATAAAGTAACAAATGCAGCGATGAAAGTCCATACCGGACGTTTTTGTTTCCAATTAAGCGCAACAGCGATAATCCATGCCGCAATAGCAATCAGCGTTTTATTATCAGTTAAATCCCAACCTTTTGGAATACCCGTCCAGAACTCACCAAAAGCATATTTCTGAACAATTGGGCCCATTATCATTCCACCGCAAAATAACAGAATCAAAGTAATCAAGCCATAAATTCTCTGTTTCTCATCATTGGCCAGTACCAACAGACCACTTACATTGGACATCAGCATAGCCGAAAACATGAAAAAGATGTGGATAATCAGTATCCACGTAGGTACAGCACCTTTAAAACGAATCACAATAGGCTCATTATCATTATTAAAAATTGGAATATTTCCTTTCAGCACTTTCACATAGTATTGTAATTTTCCTGCTTCGGGCTGGTGGGGTAATTGGCCTGTCCATTCACCATTTAAATAACTCATAGACAAAACAATCCAATCAGCGTTTCCAGGAAAAGGCCGATAATGTAATTCAGCTTTCAAGGCCTTCTTTTTTGGTAATTTCAGCACTATTAGAGCAACACCTTCACCTCCATGCGAACGAATAAATAGTTGAGAATATTTTTGCCCATCCAGTACGATATTAACTCTTGCCGGATGTGTAGGTCCAGTTAATCTCTGATAAAAAGCCGATGCTAACGTGATTAGAATCGCCAAAATCCATACAATAGTTGTTTTCTTCATTTGTTTATATTTTAAGGTATATATTTACAAGTGCAAGCAAGCTTGAAAGTATTTGGAAACAGACGCTTCCAAGTGCAAACACCTTGGAAGATCTTTGGGTACTTACTACTGAATTAGCTTTTCTTCTGCCTGCAAAACTTCTTTTGTCTCTTTATAAGATACAAAAGTAAGAACTAAACAATGCCTATCATTATAAGCCTCATCAAGTTTAATATCATATTTTTTGATAAAAAAAGAATTTTTATTTGTACTACCGGTAATATCATCCCCCCAAATAGCCGAAATATTTTTACGTAAAACATGTCGATGTATATAATCAGGTATATCGTCCGGTGTGGCCTGATAATCTTTTTGCCATGCAGTAATGCTATCTTCAACAATAAAAACACTTAAAGTAAGCGTCTTTGAAATATCAGTAAGGAAACCACAGGTAATTTTAGTTTTCAGTTGCCGACCTTCCAAACTATAATTATTTTCCATACGGATATCTACTTGGGGAGCATCGTCCAATTGGGTTGCAATAGCAGCCGACCAGTCGGTATAGGGTAAAATTGTATTATTATTATATGCCATGCGGTTTACCATTCCATTGGGCAAACCAGCATTATCATTACCAAAATAATCGTTAAAGAAATTTCCCGCCTCCGAACGAAAATCCTCCGTATATTTATCGCCCGTAGCCGGTTTGGCAAAATAGCCCACATGCACAGAAACAGGAATGATGTGATCGCAAAAAACCGAGAGTAACACTTCAGTCTGTTCTGCCGCACGCGGACAGTTTCCACATTTATGTCCGGTATAATCCTCCACAAGAATTTTTTTAATCGGCACCGGCAAACTCGCATCGCCACATAAAGAATTATTCTCCTCAATAAATTTCCCCTCGATTTTATCGCAAGAAATAAAAAACAAAAGAAGCAACAAGCTTATCAACAGTATCTTAAATTTCATATTATAAAAATTTGTTCACAAATAAACAGTAATCTTCACCAACATCATTTGATTCGAATATAAAAAGCCATAAAACACAAAAAATTAATTTACAGCAGATTACAGTATTCAGAAATACCAATTAAACTTCTAAACCAATCAAAAATCCTTTTATGACATCTTATATCATAAAAGGAAAAACAACACACTAAATAATCTCCCAATAGCCATTTTTCCGGCCACCAACCCTTCGCAACCTATTTTGTTTCTTTAAACTATCAATCTCTCGCAAAACACTTCTTCTTGTGATACTCAACAAAATAGCAATTTTATCAGTAGTAATATATGGCGTTTCCGACATAAGTTTAATAATTATCCCCCCACGCTCCTCTTTTGTGACATCCTTAGTGACATCTTTTGTGACATCTTTTGTGACATCTTTTGTGACATCCTTAGTGACATCCTTAGTGACATCCTTAGGCAAACCATAAGAACTATTTTCCACAAGCTCCTTCACCATAGCAGTTCTCGCATAATCCCGATTCGTATAAACAACCACCCTAAAACCACTTTGAAAATTTCCAAAAACAGGACACACCAAACCATAATCCTCAAAAGCATCAACAATCCGTCTAATACCCGAACCATACTTCTCAATAACCCCAGCCTCCTTAAAAATAGCCGCAATCTTCTTATTTCGGGCATCCGAAATATAATCACCAGAAAGTAACTCCTCAATACTAATATCATCAGGCAAAGCCCCCGGATTATAAAACTCAATACGATTATCAAAAATCCTTACAGCCGAATCACCATGATACATATAATCCCGATGAATAATCATATTAACAATAATCTCCCTCAAAGCATCCAAAGGATACTCCCAACGCTCCTCACGCTGAATATTACCAGTAATCACATATCCTTTACTAATATGCTTCCTAATAAAATCAAGACACAACTCCGTCTCAGAAAACAAATCACTTCGGACAGTTAAAGCATCCTTAATTATAGTAGGCTCAGAAAAACTCCCCAGTTCGATAGTAGCCTGAAAAACATCATTTTTAGAAAACAATAAATGGCACGCATTTGAAATCTTATCCTCCTTAATCAATTCAAATTTTTTTAAAACCTCAAAAGGCGAATCAACAATAGCATTCTCCCTATATTTATTAGCCCTTGCAATAAATTTCTCCACCTTCTCCAAAGAAATATCATCCACAGAATAATCATTCGTAAAATAACTATCCCAACTGGTATTAAAAGTCTTTAAATGTAAATACGAAATTTCACTCAAATTTAATTGATGATTAGAATTTTGTACCCGTTTAAAATACTTCCCCCTGCAAGCCACCGGTTTGATAGGAAATTCAGCAATAAAAATAACAACGATTTGCCTACCCCCAAAATTAAGCACATTAATATCAGGCACCAAAGCAGGCTGAGTTTTCATTTTTATTTCGTTCAACCAATTTTGAATAGTTTCAGCTCCCAATTCAAATTTTTTATTTAACCGGCCATTGTCATCAATCCCTAAAAAGATTCTTCCCCCCTTGGCATTAGCAAAAGAGACAAGACACTCAATAGTCTGGATATTAAAACTACTCTTAAATTCCACCCTATCATTTTCACCTTCAGAAAGAATTTTTGCTATATCAAATTTAATCATTACACATTAAATAACATCAAAAACTATAAGTAATCAATAAAGAGATGCCATTGGATGCAGGAACGTTGCGACACACTCCCCCAACACAGACAATACCTTGTCGCTGTTTTCCATAAGCGACCTGAAAACGCAAAGCCCCGAGAGAGTGAACAACAGAAGCATAATAATAATGTATTCGCTGTTTTTTATCGCTATTTCCATAATTATACTGGTCGTAGAAAGTAAACACCCATTTGGGTGAAATATTATATTCCAATAGGCTCAAAGCCCAATTACCTCGGTCTTTAGACGTAAACAAAAGCTGATTTTCCCAACGTAAATTATGACGCGATTTAATTTTATAGTTTATATCTGTTACCATTGCCTGTGCTTTGATAATGCCGTAACCGGCCATGCCCTCAATTATATCCTTATTATACCGCAAATTATAATAGGCAGCTTTGAGTTTCCATTTAGAGTTAAATTTACTGCGAATTTCTATATTTATATCCTGAAAATAGAGCTTATCTCCCACTTTTGTCCAGTTTACATCATATCCGTAAGCATCAAAGCGTGGTGTAGTATTGAGATTACGAACATGTGATGCATTAATATCAAGCGTAGTTCCGTATCTACCTCCAATCTTACTATTGCGTTTAATAGTCCATACAATTTCAGCCTGTATGCCTTGCTCTCCCAGTGGCTGGGTAGCATAGGGATAAATAGCCGGAAGGCTATAAGTATGAGTTTTTGTAATGGCAGGAAGATAATTCATTGTTAGGTTATTGAGGTTAGCATTACGGTCGGAACGAAAGCTCATATTATCAAGTACTTTGGCACCCAACAAAATGCCCAATCCCTTGCGAGTATAGTTGAAGTTGATAAGTGCTGCATTTCCGTTTTTGTAGATGTAACCATTGTCAGCCGAAGGGTCGTTGGCTTTGCGGGCAATTTCGGCATTAATATTAAAATGCGGATTGATAAGGCTCATACGCAAAGCAGCTGCGCCCACATTTTCGGGCAGTATATATACAGGGTCTTCATCGGTCTGATATTTACTTACAAAGCTAGCTCCCAGAATGAGATTGGTCTTTGCTAAACCGGATAATATACCACTCTCTCGCAGGCTTATTTCGGCATCTCCAGCGCGAACAATGCCTTTTCCTAAATCGAAGAAATAGCGCTGTGTGCCCACTAGGCCTTTAATGGTGATGCCTTTGGCCGGATTATAGCGCACGAAAGCACCATCGAAGCTATTGTCAATACCGAGATTTTTATCTTCGTAACTACGCAATATCAGTCCGTTGCCAAACTGCTCGTAGAAATTACCTACGGTAAATTTAAAATTATCGCCTTGATAGGAAGCAAAACGGTAGGGTATTCCGCTGCCATTATATCGTTTATCATAGCCTTGCATGGTATTCAGGTAGGCTTCGTAACGAAGACCAGCACTAAATTTACCTCGATTATAGAGAATATTGGCAAAGGAATTAGACAGTAGTTTTTCGTTTACCTTAGGCGCTCCGATTAGACTGTCGGGGGTATAACTTTGTGCCGCTATTTGAAAATTGCCGCTAAGGACTCCTTGGTTTTGTTGGTTTTGTTGGCCTTGTTGATTTTGTGCAATAATGGCCAATGGAAAAATAAAAAGTAAAAAATAAAAAATTTGTTTCATCTATTTATATTTTAAGATTAACCACATTTCTTTAATTGTGAATTCTGCTAGCATTAACAATTATATTGAATCCTATTAGTGAGTTCGATCTAAAAACCGGTTGGAGGGATAGATTTATTAAAACTGTAAAAATAGACAGCTCACTCACAATTGATAAATGAAGCCGTCCGACCGAATTCGATGCAAATTTACCTTTTTATAGTGGACTCATTAGTCATTCAAGTGAATTTTAGTGAAAATTTTTCTATGCCAAATGAGACTCAAGAGGTTTTAAAAACCCGTTGAGTCTTGCAGCCTCTTCATCCGTTTATGTTTTGACTAAAAACGAAATAACAAAAAATCTTTTTTGTTATTTTGATAGCGATTTGGCATTAGTTAGTTTTAGTATTTGATCATATAGTTCTTCTTCGTCGCTGGGTGCGAAACCAACATGTTGCCACACGATTTTGCCTTGTCCGTTGATAAGGAAGGTGTGCGGAATATTGTTTACGTTCATGGCGCGTTTGAAATCGCTGTTGGTGTCGAGCAGGATGTCCATTTGCCAGTCGCGACCGTTTACGTAGGGTGCTACCCGAGGCAAGCTACGGGTATCATCGATGGAAACGGCGATGAAACGTATGCCTGTTTCATCTGTCCAATCGTCTAAAAGGTCGTTTACGGTGTTTAGTTCGATGATACAGGGTTTGCACCATGTTGCCCAAAAGTCGATAACTATGGGTTTGCCGTCTTTGACCAAATCGGCAGTGTTTATAGTATTGCCATCAAGGTCTTTGAGTATCACCGATGGAAGTTTTTGTGCATAGCCATACAGGCTAATGCAGAGAAATAGTATAGTAATTATTTTTTTCATCTGTTTATATTTTTATACTTACCACATAGTTAACAAGAGAAAGATTTTTGAACTAAATAAGTCATTTTAATACACATAGTAAAAAAAATTCCAAAATTTTCTACGTCAAATGAGACTCGATGGGTTTTAAAAACCTGTCGAGTCTTGCTGTTACTTTATCATTGTTTGTCTCATCTTACCATAAATTTACGGAAGGTGTTTCCTTGCGTTGTATTTAATCTTACGGTATATAAACCTGCGGGCAAATCATTTACTTCAAAATAAATCTTTTTTATTCCTTTGCCAAAATTTTGTTTCCATAGAGTCTGACCACTAACATTAAATACCAGTATGCTTTGCATATAGACAGGACTCTGGATAATAATGAAGTCTTTAGCTGGATTGGGATAAAGTGCCACTTTGATATTTTGATTGCTGCTTATTGCACTTGTTGTGTCTCTAAGAACAGGAAAGCTTACCTTTGTTACGCCATATACTTCTTTGGAGTCATCGTTTTGTACAAAACTCACTATATGACAACTATCTATATTAATATTTGAGGGAACGATATAATTATAAGAAAAGGAAAAGCTCTGACCTTTTTTTGCGTGTCCGATTTTCTCGCCTGTTGGATCTGGAAACATCTTCCGCATTACATCAGGAAAATTCTTTTCACCATTAGTACCAGGGGCGGTGGAATAAACTTTATGTTCGACCAGAACTGTCCGAAGATATACAGTATCTGAGTTTAAGATATCGGCATAAGCTTTTAGATAAACAGTAAAAGCAAGTGTATCAGCATTTTTCTGTACGGATACAGAGTCGTAGCCAAATTCAGCTATTCGATTAACTTCATTATCAATATTTGTTTGCGTTATTCCTGAAGGTGAGCTTTCCTGGTAATTTCCGGCCATAATAACATCCGGCACACCGCTAACTCCATAATATGAAACTCTTTGTGCACAGGCTGTTTTATTGAAATCATACATTGGATCATTGCCCGGCCATGAGGTATGATAAGCAATATGGGCTACTCTTTCGTTATTTCCGGCCTTTGTAATTAATGAATTTAAGTAGGGATTTTGCTGAGCACAAGGTGCACAGGAAGCCTGTGTGAAATGTTCCAAAAGTACCAAACGACTTGCGCTTTCTGAAGTTGAAAGTAATGTGGAATAATATTCGGCTTTATTATTGTTTAAATCTTCATCTATCTGGCCATTAATACTATCTACCCGAACTTGGATGTGATTTGAACCATGTGCCAAATTTAAAACCTGATGTAGAGTGATTTTTTGTGTTTGTCCGATGGGAATAGTTAAACCAGATATTGTCTGACTTTGCTCTGCATGATCGCCAACCTGCCATATTGCTCTAATTGAATTGATTGTATCAGCTCCATTATTTCTTACTTCAAAGTTTAGGTCTAATACCTCATCGCCTGTCGTTTGATAGAATTCATCCAAGAATAGTTTATTCACCGCCAATTCTAAATTATAGGGATCATATACTTTTATATTATCAACAGCCAAAGCATACTTGTCTGTACTATGATTCCGAAAAGCAACATAAATATCCTTGCCGGCAGTTAAATCGGAAATATTCAATTCGTGATGCGTCCATTCGGAGTTTTCGGCAGCAATACTATACACTTTTGCGAAATTATTGGGAATAGTTGTTCCAGTCGTAGAAACTAGAACTTCATAGCCGTCAGCATAATCAGGGTCATAGGAATGTGCATCCCATGAAATATATACACGATTTCCTACCGTAATTTTTGGGGTAATCATCCAGTCATCGGCAGTTTTATTTCCATCTGTAAGATAAGAAGAACTAAGAGCGTAGCCATGTGAAGAAATAATCCAAGTTTCCATACCCGGGAAATGTGGTGTAAGTCCATCCTTATCGACAAAAGTCATACTGGAAGCAGCTAGTGTAGAGTCTGCAAAATCCTGAAAATAAAAGTTTTGAAAATCTGATTGGGCCTGAACATTAGGTGCTTTTGTTTGAAATAACTTATAGTTATAATTTGTTTTTTGAGCAAAGATACTGTTACACAAAAGACTAAAAAGCATAAAGAATAAATTTTTTTTCATAATTATTGGTTTTATATTGAATTTATGATACAAAAATATACTTTTGTATTAGATTTAATAAAATATTAACATTAAAATCAACAAAATTGTTCACTATGAAAAAATTAGTCTTATTAAATTTATTATGGGTTCTGTCTCTTCCCGTTTTCTCTCAGACTTTAATTCTGACGAATAATGATAAGCAAGTAAATTCAGACACGATAAAAATAAAGGGAAGCTTTTCTGATGGCGAATTGGTGCAGGAACTATCTGTTAAAAATACTTCGTCCCAAACGCTCAGTGTCTTGCTAAGACAGGAAATACTTCAGAGTGTAAGAGGTAGTGCAACTGCTTTTTGTTGGTCCAGTTGTTTTAGTAATCCTGCAAATCCGTACACATCCGCACCAATAAATATTCCAGCCGACAGCACAAATGAACATAGTTTCAGCTCGCATTATGATGCACAGGGAAATGCCGGTACAGTCTTATTTAAGTATTCATTTTATGCCGAAGGAACAGATACATCAGTGGTTTATATCCAATTTACGGTAGATACCAGCAGCTCCACTCAGCACATTTCGCCCGTCAGCCTGAAAGTTTACCCTAACCCCAGCTCGGATGAAATAACGCTGTATGCGTCCTCAAATATTCGTCAGGTAACTATTGAATTTTATAATTTTTCTGGCAAACGTGTTGCCCGCCGTTACAATTCAGTAGCAAATAATGAAATTAGGATGGATATTAGTTCATTACAGACAGGAATTTACTTAATGCTGGTTAAAAGCAAAGGAAAAATTGTTTATCAATCAAAAATAGTAAAAAAAGGGATTTAGGATTTTGGTATCGGAAAACAGGATATTCTAAGCGAACTCAAAAATCACAAATAGATAATGTCGAGTCCATACAAGATTGAAATAGATGGTCATAAGCGGACATATTTTATTTTAGACGAAAATAAATGCGTGGCTTGTCAGGCTTGTGTGGTAGCTTGTATGATAGAAAATAATACTTCTCTCGAAACGCTATGGCGCAAAGTTTTGTCATATAATGAAACGCAAAATCTGGATTTGCCTATTTTTCATCTTTCTATGGCTTGTAATCATTGTGAGGAAGCAGCTTGCATGAGTAATTGTCCGGCACTGGCTTATGAGCGAGATTTATTGACCGGCGCAATTCTACATAATTCCGACCATTGTATTGGATGCCAGTATTGCACGTGGGTTTGCCCTTATGATGCACCCAAATTTAATGAAGAAACAAAAGTGGTGGAAAAATGTAATTTTTGTGTGGACAGATTGCATGAGAACCTAAAACCGGCCTGTGTTACTTCCTGTCCAACAGGAGCTCTGGAAATTTCTCAAACAAACAAGCCCCTTTCCTACCCTATTGACGGACATTTTAATGATTTTGGTATTTCGCCCTCACTAAAAGTAATTCCTTTGTCGGAAAACCGGCAAGAACCAGCTATTGATACCAGCGATATAGAGAAGTTGGAAATCCCAAAACAGCCCAAGTCGCCTCAGATTAGCTTTAAAAAAGAATATCCACTAACAATTTTCAGCTTTCTGATGGCTTTTCTGGCCGGAACCTGGGGTGGGATTATTCGTTTTGAAGGTTTTATGGATAAATGGTTCTTTGCCATTCCTTTACTGACTGCTTTTGTTCTTAGCACTCAGCATTTGGGTAAGCCTTTGCGGGCGTGGCGAGCAATATTGAATATTCATGGTTCTTGGCTGAGTCGAGAAATTGTACTTTCAAGTACATTTGCAGCCTTAAGTTTATTTTACCTTTTTGTATATCCTCATCGGGTATTGGGCGCTTATACGCAAGCGATTGCTTTTCTGATGCTTTATGCCATAGACAAGCTTTATTCGCATACGGTGCAAAAAAGCAAATTACCCTTGCATTCGGCTCAGGTATCGCTTACAGGCTTATTATTCTTTGGTTTATCCGCCGAATTTTATGTGCTTTTATATCTTGTTCTATTGCTAAAATTTGTCTTGTTTGTTTACCGAAGTATAGAAACAGGCTATTGGAAAGACCATAACTTGAAAATATGGGCAGCTCTACGTATCTTTTTCCTTTTATGGGGATTTATGGTGCAGCAAAGCTTCATCATTCCGCTGATTGTCTGGATATTTCTTATTATCAGCGAATTTACTGACCGTGCTATGTTTTACGAAGATATTGAAAAAATCAGAAATTACGAATGACCAATTACTAGAATACTTCGCAAAATTTTTGCCACAAATGCACGAACAATATTGATTATCAATAGATAGGATATTCAAAAAAGACGCTTCGGAGTGCAGGCACACCCGAAGGTCTGGCTTATAACTAATAGGTAAGGCTGTTGGCTTTAGCTCCTTGGGCGAGTTGAAATTCTTGGATAAGCTCGCTGAACACCTCTTTTACGGACTGAATTTTGGTGGCTCGATAACCATTTGTACCGGCAAAAGCAAATCCATCTTCCAAATTACCTTGTGCCGCATTAAAAAGGGCTTCGGCAATGCAATAAGGAACTTTTTTATAATCGCAATGTTTGAGACATTGCCATGCACATTTTACCGGAGTTGTCTCCCCTTTAGCTACCTTTTGTAAAAATTCGTTATTGATAGCTCGTCCGGGAAGACCAACCGGGCTGTCGATAAGAATTACATCTTCGGGCTTTTGCGCTTTGAGATACTG
Organism: uncultured Bacteroidaceae bacterium; assembly: GCA_964421365.1. Classification (GTDB taxonomy): domain Bacteria; phylum Bacteroidota; class Bacteroidia; order Bacteroidales; family DYOH01; genus CAYQXT01. Next base: position 2,558 of record CAYQXT010000050.1, on the reverse strand, counting down.
CTCTTTAAATTTGATGTCGGCATCACATTCGTGGGTAGTAACAAACTTAGTTCCCATTTTTACAGCATCGGCACCGGCTTGCATGGCCTGATAAATATCAGCACCGGTATAAATACCTCCACCGGCAATGATAGGGATCTTTTGTCCGTATTTTTCTTCATATTTGGCAGCGACTTGTTTGGTTTCATCTATAATTTGAAATAATGACTTGGTTTGATTCAGCAATTCTTTTTTCTTGAAGCCAAGATGACCTCCTGCTTTTGATCCTTCAATGGCTAAGGCATCAGGCAAACGGCCAAATTTTTCATCCCAGACTTTTAAAGTTAGTCCTGCTGCACGTGCAGAGGATATTTTAGGTACCATTTTAATTTTAGCTTTTAAAAACTCATCCATAGTAAGAGTAGATGGCTTTTTGATGAATAGACCTGCCCCAACAAATACAATATCTAAACCCTCGTCAACAGCTACTTTAAATAAATCATCGAAATCGGTAATAGCCAGCATGATGTTGGCTCCAAGTACTCCATTAGGTGACAATGCCCTGGCTTTTCTGATTTCATCGCGAAAGCCCAATAAATTGCCTTTTTTGGAATATTTCCCTTTACTATCGTAGTTCATGCCTATTCCTACGGCCGAGATAACACCTATACCTCCTTGATTAGCCACCGCTGAAGCTAAACCTGATAATGAAACGGCTACGCCCATGCCGCCTTGTACGATGGGATGTTGAACAGTCAAATCTCCAATTTGTAATGCTTTCATATTTAATCACGAATTTAAAATTACGAATTACGAATTCAGTCTTAGAATTCGTAAATTGTAACCGTTATTTATCCTACCTTAATTTGATACTTATATTCAAAAATACGAACGATTTTTTCGGAAAAAAAATCAAAGGGCTTAATCCTATCGTATTAGTTATTAAAATTCAGTTTAGGGATAAATGACAGAAAAGATGGTGAATGGTGAATAATAAATGGTTAATGGTTAATGCTGTTTATCAGTAGAAAGTAGTAAGTTACAAAAAAATAAAATACACTCATGAATAGGTATGGATGTATAAAAATAACTCTTTTTCAATAAATTAATCTTTAAACAATTCTATTCATTGCCTCAACAAGTTTCAGGGCTGAATTACGGGCAGAATATTTGTTTAAAGTGGATAAATCGGCTTGCCATTCCAATTTTTTAGTACTGAATTTTGTCCATATTGTGGTTAGATTTTGGACAAACACAGTTTCCAGACCTTCGTGAATATATTTCACAAGGTAATTAGCTGCATTACATTCTTCTAATACTTCACATACACTACTATTCTGATGAAAAACGGCAAAAATAGGCCGTGTACTTAGCAGCGACTGGTATATTTTTGATGCCGTATAATGCTCTTCGGTGCTACCAATTACCAATATTCCATAGGCCTTGGAAAGGAAATTAAGAATATGCAAAAAAGGGAAGCGTTGGCGGATTTCGTGCACTTGCACGCTTATTCCGGCTTCTTTGGCAAATTCGGTTATTGATTTATGCGGATAATTACCTGTTCCGAGAAAAAAGAGATGCATATTTTTATCCCACAAAGCTTTATCAATCTGCTCTTTTATCAGAGCAAATAATTTTTGGGTATAGTAAGCGGCATTGGGTAAAAAAGCGCCGGCATAAACTAAAGCTTTACAATTTGCTATATTTTGCCAGGGCAGCTCTATATTCTCGAGCACAATCTCATGGTCGTGCGGATCGAATCCATAAGGCATAGCTACATGCTCTAACAGTCTATTTCGGAAATTACGCTCTAAAACCTGTCGGTAATAATTTTCGGAAACACCAGAAATCAGGCTTGCATTTTTAACTGCATAAGGCTCTAATAATCGGGCAATTTGCAGACTCAGAATGGCTCGCATATTTCTTCGCTTACTAATATCCCGTATCCAAGGGTCGATATAGTCTATTCCATAGAGGATTCCGGTTTTATCGTGCAAGATACGGCCTAAAATAGCGGTATAGAAAGACGGAATAGGTATCCACAGGAAATCCGGCTTTTGCGCTGCAATAATTTTAAGTGCTTCTTTTTTAAGGTTGTTAAAGGCTCGCAGAGCAATATCACCAATAATCCGTGGCTTTCGTACGGTTTTAGCATCTGTATAATAGACTTGTATATCAGGCGATACAGTTTTGAGCATATCCCAGTCGGGAGTTTCTTCATAAAATTCGGATTTTACGGTAAGAACGAGTGGCTGCCAGCCCAGTTCAGGCAAAAAATTGGCGATTAAGCGTGCGCGGTGTACTCCGGCGAGATTGGAAGGTGGCCAGTGAGGATAAATTATTAGTATTTTTTTCATTTTATATATTTTAAGATTAACCAGATTTCTTTAATGGTGAATGGTAAATTATGAATTGTGAATTTTGCTACCATTAACAATTATATTGAATCCTATTAGTGAGTTCGGTCTAAAAACCGGTCGAACGGATAGATTTATTAAAACTGCAAAAACAATCACTTCATTTACAGCCGATTAGTTAAGCGGTCTGACCGAATTCGATGCAAATTCACCTTTTTATAC
>CAYQXT010000049.1:0-14190 GCA_964421365.1 uncultured Bacteroidaceae bacterium | reverse complement strand
CTAAAATGGGAATTTCTACCCTGCAATCCTATCATGGTGCACAGATTTTTGAAGCTATTGGTATATCAGATACAGTGATAGAAAAATGTTTCAAGGGGACTATTTCTAAATTTGGGGGGATTGATTTTGACGGGATAGCCAATGAGGTTCTAATAAGACATCAGATGGCCTATCCTAGCAGACCCGGGTTTATTCCTCGCTTAGATGAGGGTGGAATATATAAATGGAGACTAAAAGGTGAGAAGCATCGGATGAATCCTAAGGTTATCAGACTTTTGCAGCGCTCTACTCGTGAAAATAATCCCGAATTATTTAAGGAATATATACAGGCGGTAAATGACCAACACGAAAATCCAATAACCATTAGTAGTTTACTTGATTTTAAAGTCTATAATCCTGTTCCGATAGAAGAAGTTGAACCGGTAGAACAAATAATGAAACGTTTTGCTACTGGTGCTATGTCTTTTGGCTCAATATCTTATGAAGCCCACACAACACTGTCTATTGCTATGAATCGCATTGGCGCAAAGAGTAATAGTGGCGAAGGAGGCGAAGACGAAGCCCGTTTTATTCTCCTGAAAAATGGCGATAGCCGGCGTTCTGCTATAAAGCAAATTGCTTCCGGTCGATTTGGTGTTACCAGTAATTATCTGGCTAATGCCGATGAATTACAGATAAAAATGGCACAGGGGGCGAAACCCGGCGAGGGCGGTCACTTACCGGGCAAAAAAGTAGATGAATATATCGGAAAGGTCAGGTACTCTATTCCAGGGGTAGCCCTTGTTTCTCCACCTCCTCATCACGACATTTATTCGATAGAGGATTTAGCGCAATTGATTTATGATTTAAAAAATGCCAATCCCAAAGCGCGGATAAATGTGAAATTAGTCTCTAAAGCAGGTGTCGGAACTATTGCCGCCGGCGTAGTTAAAGCACATGCCGATGCTATACTTATTTCTGGTCATGATGGCGGTACCGGAGCTGCGCCGGTAACGTCTATCTATCATGCTGGCTCTACATGGGAAATTGGCCTTTCGGAAGCACATCAAACTTTGGTGAAAAATAAGCTACGCGAGCGAGTAGTATTACAAACTGATGGTCAATTGCGCAGTGGACGCGATATTGCTATTGCTACTCTGCTGGGAGCCGAAGAATGGGGAATTGCCACGGCTGCTCTTATCGTAGAAGGCTGTGTTATGATGCGCAAATGCCACAGTAATACTTGTCCGGTAGGAGTAGCCACACAAGACCCTCAATTAAGAAAATTATTCACTGGAAAACCAGAATACATCGTTAATTTTTTTCGTTTTATAGCTCAGGATTTACGCGAAATTATGGCTCAGTTGGGCTTTCGGACTATAAACGAAATGGTTGGGCAGGTTCAGAAACTTAAAGTACGCGAAAATATCCAATACTGGAAACTTAAAATGCTGGATTTAAGTCCTATTCTTTTCAAAGATGAAAATTATCACGGAAAATTATATCATACTCAAGCACAAGAGCATGCTATTGAGAACTTTTTCGATTGGAAAGTGATTGATAAAATTGACTGGAGGAAACCTAAATTTGACACCGAATTGCCAATAAAAAATACCGATAGAGCCGTGGGAGCCTTGCTTTCTTATAAAATATCAAAACTATTTGGCAGCAAAGGACTGCAAGACGATAGCATCTATTTGAAGTTTGTAGGTTCTGCCGGACAAAGTTTTTGTGCTTTTGGAGCTAAAGGAATAAGTGTTGAGTTAGAGGGCGAGGCCAATGATTATATCGGTAAGGGACTTTCCGGAGCAAAAGTAATAGTTTATCCGCACAAAAATGCAAAATTTGAGGCAGAGGATAATGTGATTATCGGAAATGTGGCTTTTTATGGAGCTACTTCGGGCAATGCTTATATAAACGGCAAAGCTGGTGAGCGTTTTTGTGTTCGTAATTCGGGGGCAAATGTGGTGGTTGAAGGGGTAGGTCGTCATGGCTGCGAATATATGACCGGCGGAACGGCTGTTATTTTGGGAGATGTAGGTACTAATTTTGGCGCTGGGATGAGTGGCGGAATGGCTTTTATCTACGACCCCAAAAATCAATTCATCAAATATAAAAGCTTTGAATTAGTCGATTTTGAACAAATTGGCTTTGAAGATGAAGATGTACTTAAAGAATATATTCAAAATCATTACAGCTATACTCATAGTAATCGGGCTAAATTTATTTTAGATAATTGGGATAGAGAGTTCAAATGTTTTTTAAAAGTTTTTCCAGAAGAATACCGGATGGCATTGAAGAGAGTCAAGAGTGATGAGTTAAAAGTGATGAGCGATGAGTGAGGAGTGGAGACCTCGAAGCGTGGGAGATAGCCTTCCTTCTAGCGCCATATATTATATAAAAAGAGTGAAGAGTGAAGAAGACTTTCCATTGTGTTTAGAATCAATAATTCGTCTATGTCTTTAAGTTGTTGATATATAGTTAATTATGCAGAATTGATTTGTTGTTCTAGTTTGTTATATCTCAACCGCTTCTGAAATTTATAAATGCTTTTTTATAACTTACTGATGTTCTGAAATAGACCAAAGTATTTATACAAAATAAGATACCGGCACGGTATAAATATCAAATTTTTGCGACTTAGTCGCTTTGCGAGAAACTACAAATTAACAAGAATGGATACGTTTAAAAACTAAGAGATAATTTTTAAAAATAGGAAATCATGGGAAAAATAACCGGTTTTATAAAATATAAAAGAGAGGTTCCGGCCACTAAGGCCGTAAATATCAGAATAAAAAATTATAATGAATTTTATATTTCGCTATCAAAGGCAAAGATAGAAAAACAGGCTGCACGCTGTATGGATTGCGGCGTTCCCTTTTGTCATAGTGCCTGCCCTTTGGGAAATAATATACCTGATTTTAACGATTTTGTGTACAAAGAAAATCTCGAAGAGGCTTATAAAATACTTATTTCTACAAATAATTTCCCTGAATTTACCGGAAGAGTTTGCCCTGCACCCTGCGAAGATGCCTGCGTGCTGAGTATAAATAAAGAACCTACAACCATAAAAAATATTGAGAAAATGATTATCGAGACGGCTTTTAAGGAAGGTTTTGTTTATGCAGAAAAGCCTGCTAGTTTGAGTGGAAAGAGGGTTGCTGTTGTGGGTAGTGGCCCTTCGGGATTGGCTGCTGCGGCCGAGCTGAATCTGGCCGGACATGCTGTAACGGTGTTCGAACGGGACGACCATATTGGTGGTTTGTTACGTTACGGAATTCCTGATTTTAAGCTCGAAAAGCATATTATTGAGCGTAGGGTAAAAATAATGCAAGAGTCCGGAATTGTATTTAAAACCAATACAAATGTAGGGAAAGACTACCTTACTAAAGATTTACTTATAAATTTTGATGCTATTGTATTATGTGGAGGCAGTACCATTCCGCGCGATATACCCATAAAAGGACACGAAGCAGAAGGCGTACATTTTGCTGTGGATTTTCTGAAGCAACAAAATAAGCGGAATAGTGGAATTAAATTCAATACAAAAGAAATAACGGCTAAGGCTAAAAATGTGTATGTGATTGGTGGGGGCGATACGGGGGCTGATTGCGTGGGAACTTCTATTCGTCAGGGTGCAAAATCAGTAACTCAAATTGAAATAATGCCCAAACCGCCCGAAAAATTAAATCCTCAAACCCCATGGCCGGAATGGCGACAAATTTTACGCACAAGTACCTCGCATCAAGAAGGCTGCACTCGAAAGTGGAGTCTTTTAACCAAAGAATTTATCTACGATGAACAGAAGTTGTTAAAAGCTTTGCGCCTTGTTGAGGTAGATTGGTCGAAACCGCAGGCAAAAGAACCCTTTATTGAAATAGAAGGCAGCGAAACAGTGGTCAATTGCGATTTAGCCATCATAGCCATAGGATTTTTAGGTCCTCAGAAGCAAGGCCTTTTGGAAGAATTAGAGGTGAATTTCGATAATCGAACGAATGTAGCTGCACAGAATTACCGCACTAATATTCCTAAAATTTTCACAGCTGGAGATATGCATTCCGGGCAATCCTTGGTGGTGAAAGCCATACACGAAGGTAGAGAAGCAGCACTTGCCGTAGATGAATTTCTTACCGGAAACTCCTATCTCGAATCGAAGCATAGTTCTATGATAAAAGTGTAATTGGGAAAATTATAAAATTAGACCAAACATGTATCGTGTTTTTATGCGTGTTTTTGTAATATTTTGGCAAAGACTCTTTTTTTAGCGATAAGCAGAATTCACAATTGCTTATCAGGTATTTTGCTCATTGCTCTTTCGCTTATTGCCGTAATACTTAATGAGGGATTAACACCCGGATTGGCAGAAATCATAGAACCATCGCAAATATACATTTTTTGATAGCCAAACACTTTATTCTCCGAATCAACAACACCGGAATTTTTATCTTTTGCCATTACGGCACCACCCAAAATATGTGCGGTCGAGGGTGTTCCCATAAGTGTTTCAAAGAGCATTACAACCGGTTTCCCATTGATAATTTTATTGTATTTTTTTGCAATGTCGTGAGCTTCCGGTATAAAGGCAGAAGGTGCTTTCCCTTTGTTTACACTTGTTTTTAGTCCAAATAGTGACTTTGTTAGACGCAAAGTACTGTCGAGATGTTGCATAAATAGAATGACCGATGTTTTTTTACCAAAATCGCGTACAAAAAGAACTTTTAACCATTTAATCGGGTCAGTAAGAGGTAAAAATAAAAGTTTCAGAATCCGTCTTAACCCATTTTTTTCGCTTACCATTGGAAGCGACATGACACGCCAAAAACCACTACCATTTCCATAACGAACAGGCTCTATATGACTGTTTTCGTCTAAGTCTATTATCGAACCAATGGCTATTCCGTCCGACATATCGCGTTCTTTATCCAAACTTACGTTTAAAATAAGTGCTTCATTATTCGTTAACACATTCTCGCCAATAGTTGGACTCAAATTGGGTAAAGATTTATCTTTTAGTTTTAATAAAAGAGGTACTGTCCCCAAAACACCACCGGAAAAAATCACCCCTTTGGCTTTTACCTTTTTTTTCTTATTCCTAAATCCGGTTGATTTCTTAAAAAATACTTCGTAACCCTCGGAACCGGATTCATTTAGGGGTAAAACATCAATTACTTCATGCTCTGCAATAATTTCTACCCCAAGTTGTTGTGCTAAATGTAAATAATTTTTATCCAAGGTGTTTTTTGCATTATGCCGGCAGCCGGTCATACATTGGCCACATAAAATACAGCCTGTTCTCTCTGGACCTTTCCCTCCAAAAAAAGGGTCGGCAATCGTTTTGTCCTTTTCGCCAAAATACACAGCCACTTTTGTTAATCTGAAAGTTTCAGGTTTTCCAATTTGTTCGGCCAAAGTTTTAAAATCTCTATCACTTTGTCCCATATATTTATTTTGCGTAGCTCCAAGCATTTTCCATGCAGTATCGTAAAAAGGATTCAGTTCTTTCTCCCAATCAGCTAAATCTACCCAGGTACCATGATTGAAAAATGGCTTTGCAGGCTTAGGTAAAGTGTTCGCATACACCAAAGAGCCACCACCAACACCAATCCCGTTAATCACCGAAATATGTCTGAAAATAGAAATATTTTGTATCCCGTAAAAGCCAAGTTTCGGTAACCAAATCCACTTCTTTAAACTCCAATTTGTTCTGGCAAAATCATTCTGTCTATACCATTTCCCTTTTTCTATCACCAAAACCTTATAGCCCTTTTCAGCCAAGCGAAGAGCAGATACAGAACCTCCAAAACCAGAACCTATAATAACATAATCGTAAGTGTGCATCTCAAGTATTTTAAGACTCTAAAAGTAATAAATTAAATAGGTATAATAAATTTTTAACTTTTTACCTGATTATATTTGCTACATAGATAACATAGTTTTTTGTGCATAAAAAGGTGTTTTGGGTACACATAGTGAAAAAAATCCAAAATTTTCTGCGCTTATTATTGACTCTTAAGTGAAAAACTAATAGTGAATAGTGAAAAGTTTTATCACATATAACTTATTTATTCTGTTTACTAGTCATCGGATGATTCTGCTCAACTAAGTCGCTGCTCTTCACTCTTTTCATTCTACATTCTATCTTTTTTATTCTATATTTTCTTTACTCATCACTTTTCACTTAATTAGTTCATGTGCGTCTAAATTTATTTAGTCAAGGGTGTTGCATCCTAAGTTTCTCATTTTGCTGATTTAAGTTTTTTCATTAAATTAGCCACAAAAAGTTATGTCTTTAAGACAAGAATTTCTTCTATCGAAAGCCTTTAATGATATTTTAAGCTGGAATAAGAATTTTTCGGATAAAGTATTGAAAGTTAAATGGCAGAAAATGGCTGTTTCACCTTTTACTTTTTTTAGGGGAACAAATCACTTGTTTTGGAATTATTTTGCCAACGACAAACGATTATTTAGCTTCTCCGAACCTGAGCTTTTCACATGGATACAAGGCGACTTACATTGTTATAATTATGGAATTTTTAGTAATGATAAAGGCGATATTGTCTATGATTTGAATGATTTTGATGAGGCTTTTATCTCCGATTTTCAGTGGGATTTATGGCGTATGGCTGTGAGTATAGACATTGTGGGGCGGGAAAATACCTTCAAAAGAGTAAAAAAGGAAAATATTATTGCCTCTTTTGTTCGTTTTTACCTCAAGACTATTTATGCGTATAGCCAAACAAATGAAATTCCCGACCCAATATCGGAAAAAACAGCCTATGGTAAATTAGATGAGATATTGGCTCAGACTCATAAAAATAGCTCTCGCCTGAAAATGGTAAAAGAATGGACTTCTTGTATTGAGGGAACTCGTAAATTTGATTTGCGCCACAAAAAGTTAGAGGACATAGAGGATAGACATCGACAAGAAATAGTAAAAGCAGTGGGTATATATGCCCAAAAACTCGTTCGAAAGCATGGCTTCACCAATGACTATTTTCAGGTTTTAGATGTTGCCAGACGTCTCTCTACCGGTATAGGTTCCTTGGGAAATCCGCGCTATTATGTGCTAATCAGAGGCAAGGAAGCAAAACCCGAAGAACACGTCATTCTCGATATTAAGTTTCAGACCACAGCCACAGGAATGGTATTTAATCAGAAATTTTATCCCAAAGAATTTAAAAATCATGCACAACGTCACGAAATGGCCTATAAAGCTTTTAATAAGGATGCTGATAATCATCTGTCGAGCATAGACCTTTCCGAAGGAGCTTTTTCCGTTCGCGAGCGTTCGCCTTATAAGTCCTATTTCCCTACACAACTGCTCACTACCGAAACCCGTTTCCGGAAACTGGCCGAACAGTGGGGAACAGCTCTGGCCGCTTCTCATTTAAGATCTTCAAAAGATTTTTTTAAGGCTAATTTATTCACTAAAATATTAGAAAACAACGAAGACAAATTTATCGCTCTGGTTCAAGAAATAGCCTTTGAATTCAGCGATTTTAATCTAAAAGCTTACCAACAGTTCATGAATATAGTGTATCTGGAATAAATTGTTGTTAATGGTGAATGCTAGAACAGAATTAGTAATTAGTCGTTGGTAATTAGTAATTACTAATTAGTCATTCGTAATTATTTCATATCTTTGCCGCTCAATAAAAATTATTCGTGCTCATTCGTGTAGTTTGTAGACAAATTTTTTTTTATTGAACTTTATGGATGCGTACTAATTAGTTGAAAATGAATTTTAAAGAAGAAATAAAACGTCGAAGAACATTTGCCATAGTCAGTCATCCCGATGCGGGAAAAACCACCTTAACAGAAAAACTTTTGCTTTTTGGCGGAGCCATACAGGTAGCTGGCGCGGTAAAATCAAACAAAATAAAACGCGGTGCAACTTCTGATTTTATGGAAATAGAACGCCAGCGAGGTATTTCCGTGGCCACCTCAGTCATGGGATTTGAATATCGAGGCATAAAAATTAATATCTTAGATACCCCTGGACACCAAGATTTTGCCGAAGATACCTACCGCACACTTACCGCTGTGGACAGTGTGATTGTGGTGATAGATGTAGCTAAAGGCGTAGAAGCTCAGACTGAAAAGCTGGTTCAAGTCTGTCGGATGCGCAATACACCGGTGATGATTTTTATTAATAAACTAGACCGTGAAGGGAAAGATGCTTTCGAACTGCTCGATGAAATTGAACTGAAACTGGGTATCTCTGTTAGTCCACTGAGTTGGCCAATTGGTATGGGGCGGAATTTTAAAGGTGTCTTTAATATTTTCGACAAAAAAATAAACTACTTTATCGGCGATAATAAATACGAGAAAGAAGAACCGCATGTTATTTCTGATTTGGCCGATACGGCCGTAGATGAGTTGATTGGCGAAGAATATGCGGAAACATTACGAGAAGAAACTGCTTTGATTCAGGAAGTTTACCCCGAATTTGTGGACGAAGAATACCGCGAAGCTATGGTTTCGCCTGTTTTTTTTGGTAGTGCACTGAATAATTTTGGTGTAAAAGACCTTTTGGATACCTTTATCAAAGTGGCTCCTTCTCCTTTAACTGCTAATACAAAAGAGCGCGAAGTTTCGCCCTATGAAGATAAATTCAGTGGATTTGTATTTAAAATCCATGCCAATATGGATCCCAACCACCGCGACCGAATTGCATTTGTGAAAATTGTTTCCGGAGTTTTTCGCCGTAATACCAATTATTTACATGTCAGACTAAATAAAAAACTGAAATTTTCCAGTCCTACTGCCTTTATGGCTTCCAAAAAATCAATTGTAGAAGAAGCCTTTCCTGGCGATATTGTCGGCTTGCACGATACCGGAAACTTTAAAATCAGCGATACACTTACTGAGGGCGAAAATCTTCATTTTAAAGGTATTCCCAGCTTTTCACCCGAACTTTTTCGGTATGTAGAAAACGGCGACCCAATGAAATCAAAGCAATTGGCAAAAGGACTCGATCAACTTATGGATGAAGGAGTAGCCCAGCTATTTATCAAAAATTCTAATGGACGCAAAATTATCGGAACCGTAGGCGCCCTTCAGTTTGAAGTGATAGAATATCGCCTGAAACACGAATATAATGCTACCGTTCGCTACGAAGCTATACGCTTGCATAAAGCCGTTTGGCTAACCGGCAACGAAGAGCAGATTGACGAGCTGAAAAAGAAAAAACACAATTCCATGGCCAAAGATAAGCACGGGAATGACGTTTTCTTGGCCGAAACCAGCTATGAATTGCAACTAATGCAAGAAAAATACGAAGAAATTTACTTTCATTTTAAATCTGATTTTTAATATGTTGGAGCTATTATCACACAGCTATTTTTCCCTTTTTCTCATTATTTTTGTCGGAATACTATTCGGAAAAATAAAAATTGCCGGCGTATCTTTAGATATTTCGGCGGTTATTTTTGTTGCCTTGGTTTTTGGGCACTACGGAGTGGTTATTCCCAAAGAATTTCAGACAATGGGGCTTATACTGTTCATCTATTCTATTGGCATACAGGCAGGTCCTGGATTTTTTGATGCTTTTAAATCTAAAGGCTTGAAAATGTCAGCTTTGGCGATTATTCTGATTTTTTCGGGGGCTTTGACTACCCTAATAGCCGGATTCCTGCTTCATATTAATGGAACGGATAGCGTAGGAATTTTTACCGGCGCATTAACCAGTACGCCCGGACTGGCAGCAGCCATAGAGAGTTCCAAATCAGAATTAGCTTCTATTGGTTATGGAATCGCCTATCCTTTTGGGGTAGTGGGAGTTATTTTGTTTGTTAATTTCATTCCTAAAATTCTGAAAATCGACCTCAAAAAAGAAGAAGAAGCTTATAAGGAAGAATTGAAATCCCAGTTTCCCGAGCTTTATCACCGTCATTTTAGAGTAAGAAATAGTAATATCTTTGGGAAAAATTTAAACGACCTGAATATAAGAAGAATGACCGGTGCCAATATTTCGCGTATAAAAAAGGGAGATTTTGCTTTTGTGGCTACGCAAGATACTGTATTACAAGAGAATGACGTTGTTCGTGCCGTAGGAACAAAAGAGGCACTGGATAAAATTCAATTTTTGTTAGGACCAATTTGCGATGAAAAAATTAATCTCGAAAAACAATCCGAAGTACGCTGGATTTTGGTGAGTAATAAGGCTATAATGAATAAATCTTTGGCACAACTCAATCTTTTTGAAAATTTCGATGCCACTATAACCCGTATTCATCGTTCGGGAATGGAGCTTACGCCCAATGGAAGTAGTGTACTCAAATTTGGCGATAAAGTATTGGTGGCCTCACGCGGAAATATGAATTCTATGGCCAAATTGCTGGGAAATGAAGCAAAAAAATTGAACGAAGCCGATTTTCTTTCTATTTCTCTCGGTATTGTTATTGGTATTCTTTTGGGTATTGTACCTATTTCTCTACCGGGAGGAGTGGAATTTAAACTCGGAATTACCGGAGGTGTTTTGCTCACCTCGCTGATCTTGAGTAGAATAGGTAAAACTGGAAAAATAATCTGGAATATATCGGGAAGTACCAACCAAACTCTACGAAAAATTGGCCTTTTGTTCTTTTTGGCGGCTATTGGCACCCATGCCGGCCAACATCTTGTGGATACACTCAAAGACAATGGCTTGAATTACCTTGTTGCCGGAGCATTAATCACCCTTATTCCTATGTTCGTAACCGTAATTTTGGGTAAATATTGGTTTAAGATAAACTTTCTGAGCCTCTTAGGCCTGATAACCGGCGGCATGACTAGTACGCCCGGACTATCGGCTGTTAGCTCGGTAACAGAGTCAGATGCGCCCACGATAGCCTATGCTACCGTTTATCCTATTGCAATGGTTAGTCTGATTATTTTCGTTAAAATATTGGTGAAAGTATTTGTACTTTTTTAATTTTCCCTTAGTGTCTTAAGTGAAGTTTTAGTTCTGAGCATAGCCTTTACTGTGTCTTCAGATTAATGGTTAATACTTTTAAAAAACTTTTAGTTATTTAATAAAGCAAGAAATTATTTATTTTTTTCTGATTCTTTAAAATAGTTTAAAATGTGTATTTCTCTGAAAAAAAAATGATATATTTGTATCTTTAAATCTAATTAATATCCAAGCGCTATCAAAATAGCGAAGGGATTTTGTTATTTCAGTTTTCAATCAAGATATTACAAAATATGCATAACTAAATGATACCGATTCGGTATAAATAAAACTTTATAATCATGAATTATCCCATTTTTTTTGATGAAATTGAACATATTGCTGTAAAAGATGAATTAAGTTTGTTTTTGGGGGCTACAAACGATGGAATTTTCGACATTAGCTATACCGATGTGGTGAAATTAGCCGGACACAGCTGTGTCACTGTCGCCGGTTCGTATTTAATGGCTTTGTACGGATTAAAAGAACTGTATAAAGGCGAGATGCCTGTGCGCGGAGAAATTAAAGTCGAAATTCAAGCGCCCAAAACTAGCGGAAATACTCCGGTTATCGGAAATGTATTGTCGTATATTACCGGAGCTACCACAGATAATGGTTTTCAGGGGATAAAACCCCAATTTAACCGCCGAAATTTGCTTTTTTTTGGTGCAGATATCAACGGAACTGTGAAATTCACCAATCTGAAAACAAATAAAAGTGCAGAAGTCTATTATAAGCCACAGGAAGCTGTTAATCCTAAACCAATCATGCAAAAAGGCCTAAAACCAAGTGTTACAGAGAAAGAATTGATGGTGTTTAAAAAAGAATGGCAAAATTTGGTTAAAACCTTATTTGATGAGGCCGATAAAGTGATTCAGATAAATGCATGAAATTGAGTATTATACTAATTGTTAAATTTTATACACATGAATCAATACAATTTTTTACATCGCTTTTGTTTTTTGTTTTTTGTTGGTTTACTTTTAGTTACGGCTTGTAATAACAAAAAAGTAAAGAAAACATTTACAAGAAGAGGAAGCTTTAAAATTGAAAATATCAAAGAAATAAATAATCCGCGTAAAATATCTCAGGAATGGATGACGGATACATCTAAGCGTATAATAGCCTTAAATGAAATGACCGTACTACTTAAGCGCAATGACATCAGACCACTGAATTATCCGCAATATATTGAAAACTCGCTCGCTAAAGACTCCCTTTTTGGAGGTCAACCGGTTATTGCGGTAACAATTAATGGCGAAAACAGGGCTTATCCGCTGAATATGCTTTCATATCACGAAATTGTAAATGATAGTATTGGAGGCAGGTCAATCGCTGTGGCATACTGCCCGTTGTGTAATACGGCTTACGTGTTTAATCGTCAGATAAAGTTTGAGAATAAGGAATACACCCTTAAATTTGGTACCACCGGAATGCTTCGGATGAGTAATCTGATTATGTGGGATGAACAAACAGAAAGCTGGTGGCAACATATCGAAGGAAAAGCAATTGTGGGCGATTTGGCCGGAGCGCAACTCCAGATATTACCGGCAAAAATTATATCTCTGAATAACTACCTTACTTTTTATCCTGAGGGTAAAACCTTGTTCCCAAAAATAGACACTAGTTACGAAACAAATTATGATATAAATAATTACGTAAGATATGATTCAATTGGTAAGAAACCTTTTCTCTTTTTTAAACAAATTGATAAACGCTTACCTGCAATGGAATATGTTTTTGGTTTGAATCGTGGAAACAAATTTAAAGCCTATACCTTAAGTGCTTTGCGGGCACAAAAAGTTATTAACGACCAGTTTGAAAATCAGAGTGTTGTAGTGTTTTATAATTCGGATATGATTTCTAATCTGGATACTAAAAATATTAAAAAAGGTCGTAAAATGGGAGCAGGAACAGTTTTTAACTCGACACTTAATGGAGAAAAGTTGAATTTTACGGCCACTAAATCCGGCTTTCAGGATAAAGAAACAAAGTCAGAATGGAATTTTGTGGGCAAATGTATCGCAGGGAAATTAAAGGGGAAAAGCTTAAGTCCCGAAATTTATAGTTTTGATTTTGCTTTTGCATGGTTAGCATATCATCCTGAAAGCGAGATATATTCAGCCAAATAAATAGAGATATGAAAATCACAGTAACAGGCGCTTTGGGATATTCAGGAAAATTTATTGCACAAATGCTTTTAGAAAAAGGCTTTGAGGTGAGTACTCTCACTAACTCTATGCATAAAGAGAATCCCTTTAGAGACAAAATTAAGGTTTATCCTTTGGATTTTCGGCATCCGGCTCAGCTCCAACAAGCGCTTAGCCATACAGAGGTGCTGATTAATACTTATTGGGTGCGCTTTAATCACAAGGAGTTTAACCATCACGAGGCTGTGATTAATACTAAAATTCTCTTCGATGCAGCTAAAGAAGCAGGCATAAAGCGTATTGTTCATGTGAGTATCACCAAGCCGGATGCCAATTCAGATTTAGAGTATTTTAAGGGAAAAGGCGAATTGGAAAATTATCTGAAAGAGTTAAAATTATCCTATGCCATTATCCGGCCGGCCGTTTTATTTGGTGAAGGCGATATGTTAATCAACAATATAGCCTATATGATTAAGCACTTGCCTGTGATGGGCGTTTTTGGAGATGGAAAATATAAACTCCAACCCATTCATATACTTGATTTTGCCAAATTAATTGTCGAGCAAGTTTCTCTTACCAAAAACCAAATTATAAATGCTATCGGCCCGGAAACTTATACTTATATTGGACTGATACGTAAACTAATGCTGATTTTGGAGATTAATAAGCCACTTATTCACGTAAGTCCCGGAATTGGCTATTGCGTAGCAAAATTTATGAGTAAACGACAAAAGGACGTAACTCTTACTCGTGCTGAAATTAAGGGCTTAATGGATAACATGCTTTTTGTGGATGCTAAGCCAACCGGCACGACTAAACTATCCGACTGGGCTGTGAAAAACAAAGATAATCTGGGCGAAGAATATGCTAATGAGCTGAAACAACGAAAAGCTTAAAAAATAATTATTAATAGAGAACCGTCTATTATTATGTTGAGAATTAATTATTTAGATTGCAACTCTTTTGAAAAAAGTCAGGGCTTCACTTTAAGAGAAACCCTGACTTTACAACAAATCACAATTTACCATTGCTTATAACCAGTTCTGTTGTTTTGCTTTTACCATTTAGTTTAATTTTCAGACTGTAGATCCCGGGATGGATATAGAATTTGTCATTATCCGCTTTTTT
>CAYQXT010000048.1:0-14229 GCA_964421365.1 uncultured Bacteroidaceae bacterium | reverse complement strand
ATTAACAATTCACCATTCACTAATAAAGAAGTGGTCTCTTCTTTTAAGATTTAGGAAGATAAATTTGGGGTGTAGTTGAAAGAAAAATTGCATTCTTATTTGTCTGTTTTTTTATTTTGCACAAATTTATAATTTTATTTGGATGATTACCAAATTTAACTTAAATTTAGACAACAAAAAATATGAATTTTTTAAATTATAGAATTATATGGAAACAAAAAATGACTTTGTTTTGGTAAAGGAGATTTTCTCGGAATTACGTAATTTACTAAAAGGCTATATGCAAGAGCGTAGTTTTATGATGTCTAATGCTCAGATATTTACTTTTTTAAGCTATGTTCCAAACACTTTAGCCATTGCCAGCGACCGTGAGGTGGACGAGTCGGAATTAAAAGCTTTGGTAAACATCGCCCGTTCGGTAAATGTAGATTCTATGGTGAATTTAGACCTATTAGAGGTATTATCGGTGGCTCCCGAACCGGAAGATATTATGACCAATCAAGAATTTAATATCCGTGCCGGAGCAGAATTACTGCACATCTCGCAAAATATGGATAATTA
The DNA here is from genome assembly GCA_964421365.1 of uncultured Bacteroidaceae bacterium. GTDB lineage: Bacteria > Bacteroidota > Bacteroidia > Bacteroidales > DYOH01 > CAYQXT01. The sequence continues at coordinate 13,668 of CAYQXT010000048.1, read as the reverse complement.
CGAAGAAATATTTATAAATGCCGTGAAAACCTTCCTGAAATTCGACCGTAATCCAGAAGCAGATACTTCGCTATCAAAATCGTTTATAAGTATGATGGATAGTATGGTGAAAATGAACCGCAGCAAAAACAAAGAAGAAGAGACTCAAAAGCTAAATTCAATTAAGGAAAAACTGAGTTTGGTATAGGAATTTCAATCTTAATTATAGTGTCCAAATAAAGAGCTTGCAAGCTCGTCAGTGCTGCAAGCGTCTTTTTAGTTAAACCCGAAAAATTATTTTTGCATTGGATTTTTGGCTTTATAATTCTTTTGTTTATAAAGTTCAAAGCGGCTTTGCTGAATTTCGTACGGGAATATATTATTGCTCAAATCAGTATCAGCCGTTTCCTGATATGGGTCTAATCTAATTTTTACTATTTTTTTCTTACTAATAAAAACCTTAGTAACTTCGTTATTATCCTTCCGCCAAATTTCTACGGGTACACGGATTAATTTTGTGGAATTATCGGCATAGGTAAACTGCAAAATCAGAGGCATTACTACTCCTCCAATATTTTTTATTTTTATTTCTGTATAATAATTCTTACTGTTCAGAAGGGCCTTTTCCTTATTCGAAAGTGTCTTTAAATAGGCTTTATACTTTGTTTTGTCTTTTTTTGTAACTTTATAAGGATTATATGAATTGTAAAAATCCTTCAAATCCGGCTCTCTATCCACTTTCATTGGCCGGTCGGCATCACGCTTGAAAGATATATACAGTAAATCGTTTTTTGCATTTTTTTGAGAAATTTTATTCTCAATATCTGGATTTTTTGTACTCATTTGATAGGATTTTACACTTTCAATGGATAAATCAACATGGTCGGTGGTAAAAAACCATTCGCGCCAGAACCAGTCTAAATCTACTGCCGAAGCGTCTTCCATGATACGAAAGAAATCATCGGGTGTAGGATGTTTAAACTTCCATGTTTGAGCATATTGTTTAAAGGCAAAATCGAATAATTCTCGTCCCATAATGGTTTCTCTCAGAATATTAAGACCAGCAGCTGGTTTCGAGTAGGCATTTCCATGCCGATTTCGGATAGATTCGGAGCTTATCATAATAGGCTCTAATTTAGAAGGATCGGTGCGCATATAATCAACTACCGAGCGTGGATTTCCGCGAAAATCTGTCCAACTTTTATCCCATTCACGTTCGGCAATACCTTGCAAAAAAGTGTTTAGTCCTTCATCCATCCATGTCCACTGGCGCTCGTCCGAATTGACAATCATAGGAAAAAAATTATGCCCTACTTCATGGATAATTACCCCAATCATTCCTTTTTTTGTTCGCTCAGAATAAGTTCCATCGGCTTCTGGACGACCTCCATTGAAGCAAATCATAGGGTATTCCATTCCCATTTTATCTGTATGAATGGACTGTGCCACCGGATAGGGAAAGTCAAAAGTATGAGCGGAATAAACTTTTAGGGTATGTGCCACAACTCGTGTAGAATATTTAGCCCAAAGCGGATTGCCTTCTTTGGGGTAGAAAGACATAGCCATAACAGTTCTGTCTCCAAATTTTACACCCATAGCATCCCAGATAAATTTTCGCGAGCCGGCAAAAGCAAAATCTCGAACATTTTGGGCTTTAAAGTGCCATGTTTTACTATCTTTCGCTTTTTTGCTTTCCTTTTTTCGGACTTCAGACTCGCTAACAACCACTACTGGTTTATCGTATGTTTTTTGTGCTTTTTCAAAGCGTTTAATTTCCGTAGCGCTCAACACCTCTTCTTTGTTCTGTAATTTGCCGGTGGCTGCCACAATAAAATCGGATGGAACGGTGATTTTAACGTCAAAATCACCAAAAGTAAGAGCAAATTCACCAATTCCGATATACTGCTTGTTCTGCCAACCTTCAAAATCGCTGTAAACAGCCATTCTGGGATAAAATTGAGCGATGGTATATAAATTATTTCCGTCTTTGTCGAAATGCTCATATCCTGCACGACCTCTAATTTTCAGGCGATTATTAATATTATACCAATATTTGATACTAAAAGTAAATTTTTCTCCTGATTTTAAGGCTTTATGTAAATCAATGCGCATCATGGTATAATTAATGGTGTAGGGTAAATCCTTTCCCTGCACATCTTTCACTGCCTGAATTTTATAACCGCCATCAAAGGGAATATTTCCAAGATAATAATTATAGGTTCGCATGGCCATTTTATCGTGCAAAGTCGCAGTACTCGTCTTTTTTGTTAAGGAATTTTTAGCCCGGATATTCTGGTCGAGCTGTACCCACAAATAGGGGAGTTCATCAGGCGAATTATTATAGTAGGTAATAGTTTCTTCTCCGCTTAGTTTTTGGGTGTTATCGTTGAGTGTTACAGCAATTCGATAGTCTGCCTTTTGCTGCCAGTATTTGTAGCCCGGCCTCCCTGCGGCATTCCTGAATGCATTGGGCGATCGCAACATGGTTCCCAGTTGAGTAAATTCATTTGTTTTGTGCTTGTGCTGGGCAGAAAGATTTATACTAAGAAACAAAATCAAAGTTGAAATAACTATTTTTTTCATAAATATTAGATTGTAAGTTAAACGATTATGGTAGGGATAGATCTCAGTATCTTACAAAAGTAATCTTATTTTTGTAAATAAGATTAGAAATTTCAGTATTTATGTCCGAAATTAAGCAAAAAAAACTTGAATTTTATCGGGAAAATAGAATTTGTTTATAGTGTAATTCCTAAGATAATTATATCATCTACCTGATCTTGATTGCTTTGCTGCATCCATTTGTAAAGGAACGTTTCTATTTCATTTTTTTGCTGCTGCATTGTCTTATCTTGTATAGATAGAATTAAATCATAGAATCTTCTTTTGGTAATTTTTTTATTCCTTCCACCTCCAAATTGATCTTTATAGCCATCTGAAAACATATATATTCTGTCTCCTGCACTGTATTTTATTTCTTTCTTTGTAAAGTGTTTCAGTTCCGAATCGCGTAAAAAACGCCCAACAGGCATTTTATCTGCTTTTATTTCTAGCAAATTAAATTTATTATTTTGATTTTTACTGACGAAAATAAGAGGGTTGTAGGCACCGGCAAATTCTATTATTTGTGTTTTTTTGTCGATAATTGCAAGAGCAATATCTATGCCATCTTTAACGGTAGTAGTCATTTTTTTACGAACCAAAGCATCAATAATTTTTTTACGCAAGCTGTCTAAAATAATCTGGGGTTCAAAAATATCATTATTGGTAATTTCGGAAAGGAAGGTCATGCCCAACATACTCATAAAGGCTCCCGGAACGCCATGACCGGTACAATCGGCAGCGGCAACAATAATTTTGTCTTTCTTTTGTCGGAACCAGTAAAAATCACCACTAACAATTTCTTTTGGACGGAAAAAGATAAAATAATCCTCAAAATTATTCTCGGTAATATCTGTACTTGGCAAAAGGGCAAGCTGGATACGCAAAGCATAATTAATACTATCGGTAAGATTTTTGTTGAAAAGCTGAAGTTGTGAATTTTTTTGATTAATGATTTCTTGCTTGTCTTGTAATGCGCTATTTTTTTGCTCAATCTCTTCATTCTTTAACTTAATCTTTTTATTTTGTACTTCTATTTCTTTGGCTCTTTTGGCCCGTTGAAAGAAATAGTATAAAATAAAAAGGAGAATAATAAAAATAAGAAATCCTAATTTAATATAATCAGACTGACTTTGAATGCGTTTTATATCTTTAGACAATTGCTGATTTACATTTTTGATTTGTTTTTTCTTTTCTTTAATTAGCTGCTCTTTCTGTTTTAAACGTTGATTGATACTATCTATTTTAGTGAGTTGTAATTGGTAAATGGCTCTTTGCTTGTTAATTATTTTTCTTTGCTTACTCACTTCTTTTTCGTTCTGAAACAGTTGATGCCTTTCATTTTTTATTCTATCCGAGAGAATGCTCACAATGGCCGTAATACTATCTAACTCTTTTTGCCTTTTGACAATTTGCTCTTCTTTTAGCTGTAATCTTTGATTTCGGTCTTGGATCTGATAAATTTTATACAGAACTTGCTGTCGTTCGGTACGCAATACTCGCATAGAATCGACATACATCTGCCTCAACAAATCTTCGTTTCCGCCAAGGACAAGAATATCTTCGGAGAATTTTAAACCTTGTTGTTGGGTATTTAGATAATTGATTTCATAATATTTATCGGAATTATTGAGTAAGTTAACCATAGAATTATTTAGCTTGGGGGCATTATCGGTAATCAAAAGAATGTTATGGCCTCTAATTAATTTTGCAATAGTATCGCTTAAATTGGAATATTTAGGAGATAGATAGAGAAGGTGAATGGAATCGAATGTAGATGTATCTTTAAAAAAATCAAAATTTTGAATAGAAAAAATAGCGAGAGGCTTTTGATGAAGAAGTCTTCCACTTTGTTTAAAGTCGAGGAATTGATTATACAAAGAGTCGGAGTTATCCCAAAGGGCAATTCCGTAAGTTTGCCAGGAAGAATCGGCCAGCCATGTTGTCTCTAAAGCAATATCAAAAATAATATTTGCTTTCTGCGGTGCGGTAAACTGTGCGAATAAATGCGCCGGAAAAATAAAAGATAAAAATAAAAGACTTTTTTGCATTTTTTCAAATAATATAAGCTATACAAGCAGTATCCATCACAAAATTAGTTGTCTTTTACACATCTCACCGAAAAGCCATAATCTTGCTTATCTAAGCCGGTACTAATTCCTTCGTTGTTGTATAGTAGGTAGTATCTCCATGCTTTATTTCCATTTGCTTCGGTGGTATTCCAGAAGGTAGCAATTTTTCCCATATCGGTAAAAGTGCCGTCTTCGTCTCTATATCCGGCAGGTAATCCGTTAAATCCCATAGAGTTTGTTGCTCCGTTATTGGGGGCTTTCCAAAGTGTTTTGGCTTTTAATTTACCTCCCAGATATCGTTCTTCATTGAGCGGTGCCAAGGCTATCCATTCGGCTCTTGTAGCAAGGTGCCACCCAGACGGGCAGGCATTTTCGGCAGCTTTTAACGTATAGAGACGTCCATAAGTTTTCACAAAACTTTCATCGTTATTATAGGCCCAAGAATTGTCTATTTTAAAGCTTAGGTTTTCAGAAAACCACCAATTATTACCAATTTTCACAATTTTATAAACTTTTCCATCGCGGGTATCTTTAAAAGTTGAAGTTTGATTTTGTGCCCAAAGAAAAGTAGCCCAGAAAAGGGTAACAACTATTGATAAGATTCCTTTTTTCATAATAATTAAGTTATTAAAATTCTAAAAAAACAATAAAAAAACAATAAAATATCTACATCCCTTTAATAGACCATGTTTGTGTGAATTTATTATTATCTGTCTCCAATTTTTCTAAATATACAAAAGGCCCCACAACCGTAACGAGAAGTTGTTCATTGATTTTAGAAAGAATGTAAAAGGTTCCTTTATTTGCCGGCACAATACGCCAAATTTGCGAATCATTACGTTTGGGCTGATCTATCATTAACTGGGCGTGTTCGGTAGCGCTACCTTGCACGGTTAGATATAAACCGGTGTGAGTACTAATAGTATAGTAATCATCTCCAACATTATCTATCCTCCACTCATTGACCCCTTGTTTATATTCTAAAATGTTAATATTTGTTTCTGCCTTATCTTCATCATCGGCAAAAACACCAAGCATTATTTTGGTTGTTCCATCTGGTCGAAATCCGAAAATATTATTGCCGTATTTATTAAACTTAATTGGTTCAACCTGTGCAAATACCGCAGATCCAACAAGGAAAAAAGCGAATAAAATTAATCCAATTTTTTTCATACTATCTTATTTTTGAGTTAGTTATTCTGTTATAAAAGATAAAATTTACAATTTCAAGAAATTTCATTCTATTCTTTTTAAAGTTCATCAAAATTTATTCCTTATTATTTTTAATTTAGAATATTTGTATCAATTATTCTTGAGTCGAGTCTAAAAACAATTTTCTAAGACAATGTAAAGGTAATTTATAATTTTAAGAACTTAAAAAAAATTTTTATTTTTTTTTAAGTAAGTTAATCATTTTATTATCAATAATATATTTGTTATTTTGGGAGTAAAATTTATGTAACTATGTTTAAAGCCAATAATCAGCAATCAAAAGTATGTTTATCAATTAAAACTCTCTGATTTTACTCACGAATTAAAGAAAGGCGAATAGCCGTATCATGCAATATACCAACGCATTATAATCCAACATTCTGATACCGATGGGTTCAGAATATTCCAAAGAATATATAACGCACATTTTACCGTAATTGAAGGAAAAGCCCAAGCAAAAGACAGCAAAGAACGAAATAGCGACATGTTACAATCTCTTGACGATAAAGATGCTACATACAGAATAAAGCGAGACCAAGGGAGCAAAGGCTTTACTATCATGCTACAAAAACAGCAAATTCCTGAGAATGAGCAAGGATACACAATAAAATGTCCACACCAAAAAGTAAAATCAGTACTTACAAAGAAACGAAATGTCGCTACTTTTGATACCGAAAAATGCAATAATCAGTTCGCTCTAAAAACCAGTCGGACGGATAGATTTATTAAATCTGTAAAAATAGACAGCTCACTTACAATTGATTAATGAAGCCGTCCGACCGTTTTTTAGACTGAATTTATCAAGGAATATCTATTTGTAGCATTTTCTAACTATCCTATCTCAACTACATCACAATTAGTTCTCCTCAATTGCAAGCACACAGATAATAAATAAGCTTAAGTAATTCAATGCAAATTAGCTTAGTACTTACTCCGGAAATAAATAGGTAACATATTTCATATCTTCCTCTAAAATATGGTGTACCAGCCATTGACGAAGAAAAGTCATTATTTCGAAAATTAAAATAGGCTTCATTTCTTTAAATTTACTCTCAAAATCAAGTACTTTATCCACAAACATTTGGTGCTCCTTTTTATGTTCTTCGGTATGCGGATAATTAAATTCTGCAAACAAACGCTCTTCAGTTTGAAAATGAAAGACGGTATAAGCTTTTAACTCTATGATTATAGCAGCAATAGCTTCCTGTCTGTCGATGGATTTAAAAGCCGTATAAAGTTCATTTATCATACGAATCAGTTGCTTATGCTGACTATCAATTAATTCAGAATTTACCGAAAAGTGGTCATGCCATTTTATTAATTCGATCATATTGTTTGTTTTGTTTTGTTTTCAAAGTAAAAATAGAATAAATTATACAATGAAGTAAAATTTTATGAAAAATTTAATAATTTCGTAAGGAAAGAAATGAAAAATTGACCAAAATTTCGTTAAGAAAAACGAATAAAGAAGTGATGGGTGGTTAATATAAATTGATGTTAAGAAAGCAAAGGAACAAGTCATAACATGAACTTTTCATGCTATGACTTCAATCTATTTGATTAATTTCAGGCCATCAGTAGCAGATTTATCAGCCGGCGAAAGCATTAACACTTTATTAAATAAAATTTTGGCTTCGCGTGATTTACCAAGTTGAAAATCTGTCCATGCCAGCATAAGCAATCCATCGTAGCCAAAAGGATAGAGATTAACTACTTTTTCAAAAAAAGAATATGCTTTTTGATATTCTTTACGTCCATAATAAATTAATCCTAAGCGATATATAGCTTTCGTATTTCCTGCTGAATTTTTAAGAATATCGTTATAGGTTTTAATGACCAAATTCCACTTACCGGTGGCGGCAGCAGGCAAAACAAGGCCAAATCGTGCTTCTTCAGAATAGGGATGTAAGTTAAGCGCCTTTTGGTACTGTGCCTGCGATTCGGCAAAGAGTCCGGCATTATAATTCAGCCATCCAAGTCGTAAATTTAGCTCATAAGAATCATCCGAATAGACATTTTTCAGGACATCGGCAGCCTTTTTATAATCGCCTTTTTTCTCTAAGGCATAACTTATTTTAAAAGCGGCCTGTAATTTGGCATAATTCTGAGCATTGATACTTAATACGAATAAAAAGCTCACTAAAATTAAAACTGTTTTTTTCATTTTTATATAATTTAAAATTTAAGACTTATGTATAAAAGATTGGCTGATTCGGTTAAATATTTTATTATATATTTAGAAGAATTACTATCATAACTATATGGTGCTAATTTTTTTTCTCGTACATAGCTTAAGGTTATTTCCATTTTTTTAAAGGGAAAAATCAAACTAAGCGTTGTCAGATCATTAATTTTTTCGGCACTATTATACACTATACTACCCAAATTAGTAGAGAAAGCAGTATTATTGGCTTTTAAATAATCTAGTTGCAACCACATTTTACTAAAAATTTTGGAGCCTGCCGATAAGCCGTAAATAGCAGGTTTTCCAAATTGAATGATATATTTAGGACTAAAATATAAATTCAAATTGGCCAATGGATAAATCGTGGGTAGAATTTCAATTTGTGAATAAGAACGGGAACTAAATTGCCCATAGGCAGCACCCATAGAAATTTTGTAGAACACGGATTTATAGGCTATTCCGCCAGTAACTTGCCAATCTAAAAATGAGTAATTCGTAGTTATATAGCTTTCTTGTTGAAAGCGCCCCTTTCCGCTTAAAGTTTGCAGACTAACACTTTGTCCAACTCCAGGTAACAAATTTAACGCATAATTAAAATTAAAAGAATTGTTCAGCCGGAAAGATTTTAGATAATAAAATCGATGCTGATTGGTTGAAGTTTCAAAATTTTGAACCGAGTCAGTACCATCTTGCAGGCGGTATATATTAGCATTATGCAAAAACTGATAGCTAAAAATATTTCGTCCGTTTTTCTGTGCAAAAGACAGGCTTATCTTAGGCGAAAAACGACTTTTAGTAATTTCCTGCGTTCCTTTTAAGTTTTCGGTTCCGTTAATATCCGATATCTGCAAAGCATTGTATTGCATACTTTCAATAAATAAATCTATGTTGATACTTTGTAACTTATATTTTAATTTTAACTCTTCTTTTATTTCTGGAGAAAATTTCTGAGTCATAGAAAAGGCATCGGTTAAGCGTCCTGCATACAAATAACTATAATATAGTGATTTTTTAATATAATCATCGGGATTCATTTCTAAGGATTTTTGAAATTGAATAACCGCTAAACCGTATTTTTTGAGTTCAAAATAGGCTATTCCCATACGATTACGCAGATAATAAAAATCGATACCTTGTTTTAGCGATTTTTTTCCTGTTTGTATCAGATTTCTCCAGTCCTTATTCAGGTACTGACTATATGTCAATTGATTTACCAAAGGGTAACTCAATTTTTGAGCCTTAGTCTGGCTGAAAAATAGAATACTTAAAGATAAAATTACTATTATTTTTTTCATTTCTTTAATTTTTAAGATTAACCTCATTTCTTTAATTGTAAATTTCATTTACCATTTATGAGTCCTGTATAAAAAGGTAAATTTGTATCAAAACCGGTCGGACAGCTTCATTAATCAATTGTAAATAAGCTATCTATTTTCACAGTTTTAATAAATCTACCCGCCCAACCGTTTTTTAGATCGAACACATTTATGATTCTTTTGAACCGGATAAGTCATTTAAGTTAAAAAAACGAAAAGTGAATAGTGAACAGTTTTTATCACATATTTATTTTTTATTCATTTATTTATAACTTTTCACTTTTCTGTGTGTCTAAATTTATTTAGTCATTAGTAATTAAAATAGTGCTTTTCCCCTCTAATTTCCATTCAATATTTCCATTTTGATAAAGAATAATTTCACTATTTGAATATATTTTTCGTTTAGAATTTATTTTCACCTCCAAATTAACTTTTGCATCAGTAAGATTGTCTTCAAAATGAGTATATTTAAGTTGATAATTTATTTTTAGCCAGTCTTTAAAAGCGGCAATAAAATCATAAAACCAGAGTTTGTAAGGCGGAATAATTAAATTAACTGGGATAGAATCATGAATTTGTAACTTATCAATATAACTCCAGTGTATCTGGTAAAATGTAATGAAAAATTTAAATAAAAGAGAGTCTTTATCTCCCTCAAAATCAGCAAAAAATAGCCTGTAATCTTCTGTTGTAAAGTAGGCAAAAGAGTTTGTTTCAGAGCAAAACAAATAAGGCTGATTATAGGCTGTTGTAGCCACTTGCCAAGTGAGTTGTTTATCTCCTGATTGAACTTTTATTGATTGTCCGGGCGTGAATTTAAGTGCTTTTTCAAGAACAAAATTATTCAAAGTATTGCTAATCAGTTGATTTTCATTTGGGATAGCAAATTTCTCGACTATATTTTTAGTCCCTTCTTTGCTAATATAATAAGCAAAAGGATATTCCAAAGTGGGAGAGCCAATATAGGGATTGGCCTGAAATTGAAAATGTAAATGCGGATAAGGCGAACGGCCAGAATTTCCAACCTGTCCGAGAACTTGCCCTTTGGCTACAAATTCGCCTTTTACTACTTTTATAGCGTCTTTTTTGAGGTGACTATACTTGGAATACAGATACATACTATGGCGAATAAGTACTGTATTTCCCCAATTGTGCACCATATTTACTTCGCCGATTTTATTATCATCCACTCCGTTAAGAATTTCAATAACTTCGCCCTCTGCCGAAGCATAGACATTTTTGGCAAAACAATAATAATCCTGAGTGAAATCGCCTTTTTCTGAATATTGCGACTGATTTTCATCTACAACAACAAAATCCCATGCATGTTGCCATTCACCCTTGTGTGTATGCTCACCATTATGCCCCTGAGCAATTGTCCAATCGCCAATTACAGGCAAAAATACCGGCAGATAATTATCGGTAAAAAAGCGCTCTTTGCTATTCTGATAATAATATAAATTGGCCTCCGGAGAAGCACGTTGAATGGCTGGTTCACGTAGTCCTGCACTATATTCGGTACGCAGTTTAAGAATATATAGAAATAACAGAACTACCATATTAAAGGGGAGTGAATAGATAGGTAAATACAGGGGACTCAGTATTTTTTTTGCAGCGACAGTTATCAACACCGTGATAGGAAGCAAAATAAACATCCATAAATAGGTAGCTCGAGTAGGCAGCAAATAAAAAGCGCCTATGGCCACCGAAGTAAGAATAAAATTAAAACCTACGTAGCTGTATGTAATAGTTTCGGTGGTAAGACCAAGCAAATGGTAGAAAAAATATGCAATCGTAAAACCAAGCAGAGAAAAACTAAACGCTATGCGTGAATAAATGAGCAATCCTAGAGCTATCAGTATTCCGGCCAAAATATTAAACTGAAAAAAAATAGCACCTAGCGACAGAAAATAGCTCGTCCAGAAATCGGGTATTTGTAAGGAATTGAACCACTCGTAGATATGAATAAACCAAACGCCACTCACTGCATAATAGTCGTTTAACGAATAGATTCCCCTGTCACTAAGGCCAAAAGTATCTAAATCTGAAAAAGAGGCAGCAACAATCCACATACCAAGTAAAAAAGGAATGCTGAGGAAGGGTAAAGCATATTTAGTGAAAAATCCGGCTACAGCTAATGTAATAAAAAAACCTAATAAGGAAGCTAATACACCCAAAATTAAGGAATAGAAAGAGGGTTGAAAATACAAGCCAACACCCAAACCAATCAGCAAAGAATTAAATCCATAAGCTCCATTGCGGACAAATTCTGCATTAAATTTCATGGTTTTAGCGGTCAGAATAACAGTTAAAACAGCCACAATTCCCACAATTCCTGCCCAATAGTCGAAAAAACTAACAAGTAATAAAATCAATCCCAAAAATTTATTTTCGGCAAAGAAAACCTTTGAATAGGAATGCAAAATGCTCTCTGTTACATACTTAATTTTACTCACAAAGTTTAGATTAATTACAAATTATAAATTTATGACACTCGAAGGAGAGCTGTTGCCCACGCTTAGAGGTCGTACCAAGCCTTGACTCTTTACTTTTTATTTTTCACTCTTCACTTCCAGGTGTTTTGGTGTAATTTCCTGTTGACTAAATGTTTTTGCATCTTCCTTTTTGCGTATCAAATGCGAATTTCCGTCTTCGTCTATGAGTACGACATTGGGACGATAGGTAATAAATTGCATCCACTGGGTTACGTTATAAGCTCCTACGCGTGGAATGACAATATTTTCGCCTTTTCCCATGGCTGGAAACTGAATGGCAGTCCGAATTACATCAATATTCATACACAAAGGGCCGTAAATAGTAGTATCTTCTAAAAATTGTGATTTTTGTTTTGTCGGAACCACTTCAAAATCATACCAAAAAGAAGTGAACAGCATATTTACACCCACATCAATGACTAAGGAATGTCGGCCGTCAGCGAGACGTTTATTGGCCAATACAGTCCCCAGAATATAACCGGAATCATCTACCAATGCGCGACCTGTTTCAAGTATTAAAGTGGGTAATCTATTAGGGTCTAATTCCGAATTAAGAATAGCATCAGTTATTGCATTGGCATATTGGTTAAAGGTAGGACAGGTATCTTTGCCGGGCAAATAAGCTCCTTTCAGGGTGTTTTTAGAGGCAAAACCACCGCCTAAATCTAAATATTTTATTTTATGACCATATTTTCGTTCTACGCGTAAAGCTAAATCTATTAATTTATAGGTGGCTTGTGCATAGGGCTTCGGGGACATGATATAAGTTCCTATATGGGTATGTAAACCTATTAAATCAAGTTTTTGGCTAACCAAAATACGATTCAGAGCATTCCAAGCTTCGCCATTTTCGTAATTAAAGCCAAATCTATCCCAGCGTGGATAAATTCCAGTGTCCATATTCACACGAATAGCAACTTGTGGACGCTCTTTGGTGGTTTCTGCCAACTGTAAAATCAGATACAGCTCGTCAAAATGGTCGATATGTATCAATGAGCGATTTTGGATGGCTCGCAGCAAGTCCTCCTTACTTTTGTCGGGACCGTTGAAAATAATTTGCGCACCAGATACCCCGTTATTCAGCGCTTTCTCGTATTCAAAGCCGGAAACTACTTCTGCCCAGGAATCTTCGCTATGATGAATCTTACAGACAGCATCCAGGTAGTTGGTTTTGTAAGACCAAGCAAATTGCACCTTGGGATAGCGCGAAGTAAAGGCGCGTTTGGCCTCTCTAATGGTCTTGCGCAATGTGCGTTCGGAAAGTACAAACAAGGGCGAGCCATAGTCGGCAATTAATTTTTCTACTGCCATTCCATCAATATGCGAAATTGAGCCTAATTTTGTTTTCATACCAAATTTGTCAGGCATTCCTGCATTTATCTTGGTAATTATCGGTCGTTCATAAGGTAATTTATTCATACTAAATATTTTTATTTTACGATTTGTAATGATTTGAAATGCTAGCACGTTCAAAAGTCTAAAAATCACTTATTAAACTAAATTAGTAATTAGTGTCTGTCCATAAACTCCGCTCGTTCGGCAAAGGTTTAACCTTTGTCGAATTTATTATTCAGGCTAAGCCTGAAAGAATATTAACGACTTAGGCAGTGCCTAAGCCGAACATTGATTTTGCTCAACAAAAATTATTCGTGCTCATTCCTGTAATTCGTGGATAAAAAAACATTTGTAGGACTTTGTGGAGAATTTTAATTACTCATTAGTAATTAAAATTAAAGTTCTCCATGTATAGACAGTTGCTCAAACTGGCTAATATCGCCAACCATATCCCATGAATAGCGAATAAAAAT